>JBGTIG010000025.1:0-7503 GCA_041745755.1 Lysobacterales bacterium | reverse complement strand
CCCGCGTTGCGGGGCGAGGGGAAGTGGTAGTGGCCCAGCTTGAAATTGCTTTCGTGGTGAGTCCGAGCGTATCGAAGGTCGAACCATGAACGGATCAGTTTGAACTTCCGTTCGTGGTGAATCTGAGCCTGACGGGGGACGTCGCCCGATCCGCGCGGGATCCGCCACAGCCGACGCGCCCTCACACGATGCGGACGGCGACTTCGCGGCCGAGCAGGCTCGCGGCGAGCAACTCCCAGCGCACTCCGTGCGCGGTGGTGAATTCGTTCCACGCGCGGAGTTCGTGCGCCTCGTAACCCGGGTAGCCGAGCAGGTCGTCGAAAACCACCACGCTGCCACGCACCAGGCGGGGACGCGCGTGCTCGAGCACTGTGCGCGTCGAGCTGCAGAGGTCGCAGTCCACGTGGAGGAGTCGAATCGGCTCCGGGTGCGCGGCAAAGAACGGCGGCAGCGTCTGCTCGAACCAGCCGGCATGCAGGCTGACGTGGGGTGGCATCGCCGGCTTGCGACCGGCCGTGCTGTAGGCGCCGGCGCCCTCCGCCGGATTCCAGGATTCGGGCAGACCCTCGAAGCTGTCGAATCCATGGACCGGCGACTGCGTGCGCGAGGCGATGATGCGCAGCGAACGCCCGAAGTAGACGCCGCACTCCAGTACCAGGCCGTCTGGCGATGCGGTGTCGAGGGCGCGGATCAGCACGTCGACCGGCAAGCCGACGTGCGCGTGCACCGAGCGGGCATGCCGCATCGCCCACCTCAGACTGTCGTCCATCGCCCGGACGCGCGGATCGGTGCGGTTGGGAAGCCGCTGCGGATCCGCAGCCTCGATGGCTGCAAGTGCCACGTCGAATTGCGCGCAGAGCACATTGTCGGGATGTGCGGAAAGCAGCTGTCGAGCGCGACCGATCGCCTCCGGTACGCATTTGAGCGCGCGATGCAACGAGAGTGGCGCGGACTCGACACGGTGCGAGCGAGCCGCGTCCAGCGTGGCGGCTTCGATATCGAATCGAGCCAGCATCGCGGCGGCGCGCACCAGGGCGAGCGTCGTCTCCCCGTTTCCCGGCGCGGCGGCGTGCGCCTGCTGGAAACCGGTCAGCGCAAGATCGTATTCGCCGCACTGCCAGGCGCCTCGAGCCAGGGCCAGTGCGGTTTCCGCTCCCGGCGCGTCCGCATGCGCGTGCTGAAGTCCCGCCAGCCATTCGCGTCGGGCAAGGTCCAGCGGGTCGGGGTCCTTGATATCGGTCATCGGGCGGCAGGCAGCGAAAGGATGACGGGCCGACCTTCAGCCCTGCACCAGAGGCACGCCGAACACCACGATCCCGCCCACGAACACCGCGGTCAGTGCATGCACGCCGCCATGGCGGACGCGCAGGAAAATTCCCTGCTCGATGGTGCGACCGACCCAGAACAGCGTCATGAAACCCAGGATGCAGCGCCCGAGCACCGTGTGGCGCAGTTCCTCCGGAAACACCAGACAGGCGGCCGCGACGCCGAGAAAAAAATAGATGAGTCTGAGGTTCGCGATCTGCACGATGGCGCGGTTCGCCAGCGTCGTCGTCGCCAGCGATCGCGGCCAGTCGAAGATCTTCCAGAACCCCGTATGGAAGGCCGCCAGCGCCAGCGAATGCGCGGCGCAGGCGAGCAGCCAGGGATCGCGCATGGGTCGGACTTCCTCAGCAATCCGGCGTGCGCGGGTTCAGGCCGCGCGCGCCGGATAGTCCGAAACCACTTCGGCGGCGGTACCCGCCCGAAGCTCCTCGCTGGTGAAGTCGTCGACAGTGATGGTGTCGAGCGTCATCGCGCGCAGGTCCTCGAGCTGCCGGCGTTCCGTCTCGCTGATCCAGCCCTCGCGCACGCCCTCGTCGAGCTGACCCGCGAACTCCAGCGCCTCGATGTCGTGCTGCTTCAGCGCCTTCATGAACTTGCGCTCCAGCGGTTCGGCCGACACGAATCTCGAGAGGTAACTGTCGATGCGACCGGCCGGATTGTTCGCGCAGGGCGTCAGGAACACGCCATCGCGCAAGCGTTCGCGGGCGGCGTTGGGCGCCAGCAGGATGCTGGCCGCGCGATGTCCCAGGCGATCGGATGGCGGCTGCGCGCGGCGTCCCCACGGAAACACCAGCAGCCACAGCAGCCATCCGACGGGGCGGATCGGAAAATTGCGCAGCGCGCCCGACAGCGCAAGCTCCATCTTGTGCGCGGAATCGTGGAATGCCCACGCCAGCAGCGGCCGGTCGGTCGCCGGCTCGTCCTGGTCATGGAAACGCTTGAGCATGCTGCTCGAGATGTAGAGCTGGCTGAGGACGTCGCCGAGTCGGCCGGAAAGCTTCTCCTTGAACTTGAGCTTGCCACCGAGCAGAAGCATCGAAGTGTCGGCCAGCAGCGCGAGGCACGCCGAGTAGCGGTTGAGTTTGCGGTAATAGCGCCGTGTGTAGTCGTTGCCCGGCGCCGCGCCGACGCTTGCGACCGTCAGCCCGAACCAGGCGCTGCGCACGGCGTTCGAGATCGCGAATCCGATATGCCCGAACAGGGCCCTGTCGAAGTCGACCAGGCCGCGCTTGCGGTCCGGATCCTGCGCGGCGCGCATTTCCTTCAGCACCCAGGGGTGGCACAGGATCGCGCCCTGCCCGAAGATCATGAGCGTGCGCGTCATGATGTTGGCGCCCTCGACCGTGATGCTGATGGGGATGCCCTGCCAGCCGCGCCCGAGATAGTTGCGCGGTCCGAGGATGATGCCCTTGCCGCCGTGGATATCCATCGCGTCGCGAATCACCTCGCGCGCCATCTCGGTGCAGTGGTACTTCGAAATCGTCGATGGCACCGCCGGCAGTTCGCCGCGCGCGACCGCCGCCGCGGACGCTTCCGCCAGTGCGCTCACCGCGTAGGCGTTGCCGGCGATTCGCGCGAGCGCTTCCTCCACACCTTCGAAGCGCCCGATGGAGAGTCCGAACTGCTTGCGGATGCGCGCATACGCGCCGGTGACCACAGCCGCGGCCTTGGCGCCGCCGCTCGCGGTCGAGGGCAAGGTAATGGAACGGCCGATCGACAGGCATTCGACCAGCATCTTCCAGCCCTGGCCCGCATACGCTTCGCCGCCGATCAGCTGCGACAGCGGCACGAACACATCGCGGCCGCGCACGGGCCCGTTATGGAAAGGCGTGTTGAGCGGAAAGTGCCGGCGGCCCACTTCGATGCCGGCGGTGTCGCGCGGGAGCAGCGCCAGCGTGATGCCGATGTCCTTGGTGTCCCCGAGCAGCCCATCGGGGTCGTACAGGCGAAAGGCCAGCCCGATCAGCGTCGCCACCGGCGCCAGCGTGATGTAGCGCTTGTCGAAGGTCAGCCTGATGCCGACCACGTTGGCGCCGTGCCACTGGCCCTTGCAGACGATGCCGTAGTCGGGAATCGACGTCGCGTCCGAGCCCGCGAACGGGCCCGTCAGCGCAAAGCATGGAATCTCGCGACCGTCGGCGAGGCGTGGAAGGTAATGCGCCTTCTGCTCCTCGGTGCCGTAGTGCATGAGCAGTTCAGCGGGGCCGAGCGAATTGGGCACGCCCACCGTCGAGCTCACCGTCGAGGAAACCGACGCCAGCTTCTGGATCACCTTGTGATTGGCGAGCGCGCTGAAGCCGAGGCCGCCGTACTGCGTCGGGATGTTCAGCCCGAAGAATTTTTCCCGCGAGCAGAACTCCCAGAGCTCCGGTGGAAGATCGGCGCGCACGTGGGTGATGTCCCAGTCGTTGGTCATGCGGCAGAGTTCTTCGCAGGGACCGTCCAGGAACGCCTGCTCCTCGGCGGTCAAGGCCGGCTTCGGCTGGTCGAGCAGCTTGCGCCAGTCCGGTTTGCCGGAGAAGAGTTCGCCCTCGAATCCCACGGTGCCCGCTTCGAGTGCAACGCGCTCGGTCTCGCTGAGCGGCGGCAGCAGCTTGGTGTAGAAGCGCAGGAGGGGCCGGGTGATGAGCGGCACGCGCACGAAGGGCAGCAGAAGCAGCACAGCCGCGATGGCGGTGACGACGGCCACGATCTCGACGGCGAGCCGCGGCGCGCCCGCCCACCACGCGATCGCGAGCACGGCGACGATGGCGCCGAACCACGCAATCAGGCGCCAGCGATGATAGGCGGCAAGGGCCGTCACGGCGACGAGCGCAAGGATCAGCACGAAAATCGACAGCAAGGCGTAGAGCATGATGGGTTCCCCGGTTCCCGACCCGGCAAGAGTAAACCCGCCGCCGCTCCGGCGGCGACCGTCAGGGCACCCGCAGAGGGATTTCTTTCGACGGGGGCGACGGCAATCGGGCTTACCATACGCAACAGTATGGAGACCTTGGCGGCACGCTGTCAATCGGTTACGGTTCCCCGGTTGCGGGGAAGGGAAGGGCGCATGTCCGCGAGCGTGGAACGTCAACGCCTGTCGGCCGGGGACTGGGAACTGGCCGCGCTCGAACTGATCGAGGAGCAGGGCGTGGCCGCGGTGACCGTGGAACTGCTCGCGCGACGCCTTGGCGTCACCAAGGGCAGCTTCTACTGGCACTTCGCCTCGCGCGATGCGCTGCTGGAGGCGGCGCTCAAGCGATGGGAGCAGCTCGATACCGTCGGCGTGATCGCGCAGGTCGATCGCATCGCGAGTCCCCGCGAGCGCGTGGTCGCGTTGTTCCGGCATACCTCGCACGAGATTCGCGAACACGTCATGTTCTCGGCTCTCTTGCGCGCCATGGACCACCCCGCGGTGCAGCCGGTGATGCAGCGCGTCTCGCAGCGGCGCGTGGCGTACCTCTCTGCGGCGCTGCGCGCCGCCGGCCTCGAGCGGACAGACGCCGCGCATCGCGCGCAGCTCGCCTACGCCGCCTACGTCGGCATGCTGCAGCTCATCATGCAGCGCATGCTGCCGCGGCCCGCACACGAGGATTTCGAAGCCTACGTCGAGCACGTGATCGACGCGCTGGTGCCGCCGGCAAGCTGAGGTTCTCGACTTGCTGCGCCGCCAGTTGCACGCGGCGCGGGCAGTCGTTACCGTCCAGTCACATCCCCTCCAATCCGGGATTGCCCCACGGCCGCCGACTCCGGCTGGCCATCAAGGAGCAGCGCCGCGAATGTCCAGCCAACTCGCCGCCTTGAACGACTGGGTCGCTGCGGTGGCGAAGCTGACGCAGCCCGACCGGATCCACTGGTGCGACGGCTCGGCCGCGGAAGACCGCGCGCTCAAGGCCGCCATGGTCGAGAGCGGCGACCTGATCCCGCTCAATCCCGACACGCATCCGGATTGCTTCCTGCACCGCTCGCATCCGTCCGATGTCGCGCGCGTCGAGCACCTGACCTACGTCTGCACCACCGCGGAAGACGATGCGGGGCCGAACAACCACTGGATGCCGCCGGCCGACGCCCACGCGAAGATGGACGCCCTCTTTGCCGAGTGCATGCGCGGTCGCACGCTGTATGTCGTGCCGTATTGCATGGGGCCCATCGCATCGCCGCTGTCACGCTGTGGCGTCGAGATCACCGACTCGCCCTACGTGGTCGCCAACATGCGGATCATGACTCGCATGGGCGCGGAGGCGCTTGCGCGCATCGAAAGCGACGGTGTGTTCGTGCGCGGGCTGCATTCGATGGGTGAGCTCGATCCCGAGCGGCGCTTCATCATGCACTTCCCCGAAGAGCTCAGCATCAAGTCGTACGGTTCGGGTTACGGCGGCAACGCCCTCCTGGGCAAGAAATGCCACGCGCTGCGCATCGCCTCGCACCAGGCGCGAAAGGAAGGCTGGCTGGCCGAGCACATGCTGATCGTGGGCGTAGAGAATCCCGCGGGACAGACGCACTACATCGCGGCGGCATTTCCTTCCGCTTGCGGCAAGACCAACCTCGCCATGCTGATCCCGCCGGAGTCTTATCGACGCGCCGGCTGGAAGGTGTGGACGGTCGGCGACGACATCTGCTGGATGACCCCGGGGGCGGACGGTCGACTCTGGGCGATCAATCCCGAGGCGGGCTTCTTTGGCGTCGCGCCCGGAACCAGCGCGGATACCAACCGCAACGCGCTCGACATGCTGCAGCGGGACGCCATTTTCACCAACGTCGGCGTCACCGCGGACAACCAGCCCTGGTGGGAAGGACTGCCGGGTTCCGCCACGCGTGACTGGCAGGGCAAGACGGTCGCGGCGGCGGGGACGGCCACGGGAACCTCGCCGGCAGCGCATCCCAATTCACGATTCACGGTGAGCGCGAAGCACTGCGCGAGCTACAGCGCGCATACCGAAGACGCGCAGGGCGTGCCGATCTCGGCCATCGTGTTCGGGGGGCGCCGCGCCGCGCTGATCCCGCTCGTGTTCGAGGCGCGCGACTGGCAGCACGGGGTGGTGGTGGGCGCGTCGATGGCTTCGGAGACCACGGCGGCGGCGACCGGGCAGACGGGTCTCGTGCGCCGCGATCCCATGGCCATGAAACCCTTCTGCGGCTACAACTTCGCCGACTACTTCGCGCACTGGCTCAGCTTCGACAAACCCGGCGCGCGATTGCCCAGGATCTTCCACGTCAACTGGTTCCGCAAGAATGCGGAAGGCGGGTTCCTGTGGCCCGGCTTCGGCGACAACCTGCGCGTGCTCGACTGGATGATCGGGCGCATCGAGGGCAGGGTCGGCGCCATCGATACGCCGATCGGCCGCATGCCGCGGGCGGAGGACATCGACCTTGCTGGCGCAGACGTGACCGATGGCGCCCTCAGCGCGTTACTGGCCTTCGACGAAGCGGGCTGGCGCGAGGAGCTCGAGGCCGTCGACGCCTTCTTCGAAAGTTTCGGCGCTCGCACGCCCGAGCGCCTGCGCGACGAGGTCCGCGACATGCGCGAGCGGCTCGATCGGTTGCAGGTGGCGGCGTAGGCGCACCGTGGCTGCCCTTGCAAGCGCCCCCGGATGATCATGGAGCCGCGGCCTCCCGACGTTGCGAACATGCCCGCGGGTGAGCGCGCGCGCATTGACGAGGCCAATCGACTGCTCGCCACGCATCGCTATGGTTCCGCGGAACACGAGCAGGGTCTCGAGTTGCTCCGAAGCGTCGCCGAGGGACCGCTCGCGAGCGAAGCCCGGTGGCTGCTGGGTGCCTATTTCCTGCAGGTGTCCTCGCGGCCACGCGCGCACGCGGACGCCGCGCGGTGGCTGCAGCGTGCGACCGACTCGGGCGTTTCACCGGCGATTGACCGACTCGCGGACATGCACCTGCAGGGGCTTGGCGTCCGCTACTCCATCGAGCGCGCGCTCGAGCTGCAGCGCCATCTCGCCGAACGCGGTCACGCACAGGCGGCGTGGGAAGTCGGATATCTGGAATCGCAAGCGGGCGAAGGAGTCCGCGATTCCAGTCACGATCCCGCCGCGAGTGCGTTCCTGCGCGCCTGCGCGCTGGGATATCCGCCCGCCTACCATTCGCTCGGACTCAGGTTCGCGACCGGGGATGGCGTCGAGCGCGACGCGGCCTTCGCGCGTGCATTGCTGATGCGGGCCGCGGATGCGGGCTACATCGACG
>JBGTIG010000024.1:0-4637 GCA_041745755.1 Lysobacterales bacterium | reverse complement strand
GGCGGCTGACGTTCGAGTTCCAGGACGGGAACGCCTACGTCCTGGACTACGAGGATTACCACTAATGGCGATGCACAACCCTCCCCACCCCGGCGAGTTCATCACTGACATCTATCTTGAGCCCAATCGCATTAGCGGCCGTGAGCTCGCGGAAAAGCTGGATGTGGCGGCGTCTACTCTGAGCCGCATTCTCAAGGGAACCAGCCGGGTCACTCCCGAGATGGCACTGCGCCTTTCCAAGGCGGTTGGCCGTTCCCCTGAGAGTTGGCTCAGCATGCAAGTTGCCCATGATCTTTGGGTGGCGCGTCAGCATGTCAACTTGCAACGGGTTGGCAAGCTCAAGCTGGCCACGGCCTAATAATTCCGTAAGGACCTTCCCGTCAACTCCTCGCGCGTGATGCCCTTGCCTTGAACTTGTCGGCGCAGACGGCTTGCCCGTTCCGGTTCCGGCCAGCGTCGTCTAGTACGTCGAGGTTGCCGTATAACTATTTGCCCACCACCACCACCACTGCGCTCCCCGCCAATCAGGAGGCTCCGATGGCCGAGACCAAGACCAAACCCACGGGCGCCAGCGTCGATGCATACCTCGCGTCCAGAGCCAGTCCCGAGCAGCTGGCGGACTGCACGGCCATCATGGCCATGTGCAAGCGGGTTACGAAGCAGCAGCCCTATATGTGGGGACCGAGCATCGTGGGCTATGGCTCGTACACCTACAGGTACGAGAGTGGCCACTCAGGGGACGCACCGCTTGCCGGGTTCGCGGTCCGTAGCAGGGAACTCGTCGTCTACCTCAGCTGCGAGGACTCCGGACAAGCCGAGCTCCTGGCCAGGCTCGGGAAACACAAGATGACCAAGTGCTGCCTGTACATCAAGCGCCTGGCGGACCTCGATCCCAAAGTCCTCGAGGCACTGATCGCCGGGTCGGTCGCCGAAACCAGGCGCCGGTATCCGCACCCCGGCGACGCCTAGGAGTCTGGGCGGCAGAAGCGTCCGGTCTGCAACGGCGCTATCGACGGCCGCAGAAAGCGCTCGAACTCGTTAAATACCTACGGGTATTCGCCTCGTTCGATCACTTCCTGCGACCCTCGCTATCACCGATTCGCCTCGAACGTTTCTGCCGCCCAGACTCCTGGCCCCTGGTTGACTCGAACGTTCGGGCCGTAGAAAAAGTCCGCACAGCCGCTTTGGAGTTTACGACTGGCCACGAGCGTCGCGTCAAACACGGGCAATCAACAACGGGCGAGTTGCCGAGGACCGCAGCCGGGAGACGGTGGCGGTTTGCGGCCAGGGCAGTGCGACACATTGCGATGGAGCTCGATGGGACTGTATCCGGGCGCTCGAACGTCCGGGCGACGAGCGCAGAAGCATCGTCGGCCAGGACCGACAACCAGCCCGGACGCGTGTCAGTCGCGGAAGTTGTCGAACTGCAGGGGTTGCTCGAAATCGCCCTTGCGCAGCAGCGCCATCGCGGCCTGGAGGTCGTCGCGCTTCTTCGCGGTGACGCGCAGCTTGTCGCCGTTGATCTGCGTCTCGACCTTGAGCTTGGCGGCCTTGATGGCCGCGACGATCTTCTTTGCCAGTGGCTGTTCGATGCCCTGCTGGACGTCGATTTTCTGGCGCGCGCGGGCGAGATTCACCTCGGGATCGTTGACCTTGAGGCAACGCGCATCGATTCCGCGCGCGGCGAGGCGTCCGCGCAGGATTTCCAGCATTTGCTGCAGCTGGAAGTCACTCGGTGCGGACGCGGTGATGGTTTTGTCATCGAGAACGAAACCGGCCTCGACGTTGCGGAAGTCGAACCGGTTGCCGAGCTCGCGAGTGGATTGATCCACCGCGTTGGTCAACTCGTGTTTGTCGACTTCGGAAACGATATCGAACGAGGGCATCGGCGGGTGGATCCGTTATGCGTGCGGACGCCCAGTCTAGAAGTTGTGGTGCCGCAGGACAAAACCGGCGCTTGGCGGGTGGTGACTCAGTTTGAACGGTCCCGAGGCCTGGCCGGTCAAACCGAGACACTACCGCTTGGCGACTCAGCGGGACCGCAGCGACAGCCGCGATCACTCCGGCGTTCGTGATTTTTTCGGGCGCGAAGCCGACTTGCGCCCGGGACCGGATGCATCATCCTTCCCCGCAACCGATTTGGAATCCACGTCCCGCTCCACACCGCCGTCTTCATTGGTCGGGGGACGCCTGGCACCGGGCCGCTTCGCCGTGGCGGCATCGGGTGCCTGCTGCTCGTCGTAACCGGGCGAAGCCCCGGGGCTCGGATCCCGATTGCCGAGGGCGTCGGAGCCGCGCTCGCGATCCCCGGCGGACTTGCGATCCTTGCCAGCACTCATGAGCACCTCACCTCGTACGTGGAAGTAGCGACAACGCCAGCCGCCGATGCGGCAGCCACGGAATCGGAGCGCGCTACTGGGCTTCGACGTAGTCGAAGAACTCGTTTTCCTCGATCAGGCCGTTGCCATTGACGTCCCAGCGCTCGAATTCCCTGTGCAGCACCAGGTCCGGATTGATTTCGTCGAGCGTCAGCCGGTTGTCGCCGGTCTTGTCCATTTCCTCGAACTGAGCGGTCTTGCCGCGATAGGTATTCGGCATGTCCGGGTTGCTCGCGCAGCCGACGATCGATGCCACTGCCAGCGCCGCAAGGGTGAGAGGAAGCACGCGTGTCATGGGATTTCCTTCATGCCCGACTCATTGCCGGTCCGTTCGACTCTAGGCCCTGCGCAGGAACGCCGAATGAATTCGCCGTCAACCCGCGCGCAATCGCGCCTTCGCGGTCAGCCCGCAGTCAGTCCCGGCCTTCGTGCGATCATCGCGATTCACCTTGTAAACAGCCGCTCGGATGACGCCTATGCTGCCGGAGCCCCTGCCGGAATTCGGAACGGTCACGAGCTGGCTGCGCGAACTGCAGGACTCCATTTGCGACGGGACCAGCGTGGCCGATGGCGGTGCCGGCTTCGGGGAAGACGTCTGGGAGCGCACCGAAGGAGGCGGCGGTCGCACCCGCATCCTGCGCGACGGCGCGGTATTCGAACAGGCCGGCGTCGGCTTCTCCGATGTGGCGGGGTCGAACATGCCCGCAGCAGCCACCGCGCATCGACCGGAGCTCGCCGGCGCCTCGTGGCGCGCCGCGGGCGTTTCGCTGGTGTTCCATCCGCGCAATCCGTTCGTGCCGGCGGTGCACATGAATGTCCGGCATTTTCGCGCGGTGAGGAATGGCGCCACCGTGGCCTGGTGGTTCGGGGGCGGGTTCGACCTCACGCCCTGCTATCCATTCGAGGAGGACGCGATCGCCTGGCACGCGAGTGCCCGCGCGCTTTGCGCGCCGTTCGGCGGCGATGCTCGCTACCTGGCGCACAAACGCGCATGCGACACGTATTTCCTGCTTCGGCATCGTGGCGAGACGCGCGGAATCGGCGGATTGTTTTTTGACGATCTCGCGGAGCCGGATTTCGCGCAGGCGTTCGCCTACACGCGCGCGGTGGGGGAGGCGCTGCTTCCCGCATACCTTGCGATCGTCGAGCGGCATCGCGATACGCCGTTCGACCTTCGCGAACGCGAGTTCCAGCTGTACCGCCGCGGCCGATACGTCGAATTCAACCTGGTCTGGGACCGCGGCACCCTGTTCGGCCTGCAGTCGGGAGGCCGCACCGAATCGATCCTGATGAGCCTTCCGCCGCGCGTGCGCTGGGAGTACGGCTACGCGCCCGAGCCAGGTTCGGCGGAAGCGCGACTGGACGATTTTCTGCAGCCGCGCGACTGGCTGGGCCTCGAGAACGCCGTCGCGGACTCAACCGGCGGGCACTGAATCCGCCGCCGCCGCGCGTCTGGACAGCACCTCGTGCGCATGTCGATAGCCGGTCTCGACCGCCTGGGCGTGCGCATGCCAGTCGAGCAGGTCGATGTCGCGAAGCGGCGGCGCGATGACCAGATCCGCGCTGGCGCTCGCGCGCATGCTGGCTGCCGTGGCACCCACCGTGCCGGCGCGCAGCAGCAGCTGCACGATGCCGGGCCGCGTGCGCTTGCGGAAGAGATCGGGAATCAGCGCCCACCACGGGGGCAGTTCGGTCTCGTCGGCCACCGCGGTGATGCGGTATTCGCCGGCGACATCCACCGCGATGATCTCGTCCACCGGCCACTGACGCATGACGCCAACAGGCAGGTTGTCCAGCACCGCACCGTCCACGAATACCTTGCCACCCTCGATGACCGGTGGCAGCACGCCCGGAATCGCCACCGACGCACGCAGCGCGCGCCAAAGCAGACCTTGCCGGTGCACGTGCACCTGGTTGTCGGTGAGGTTCGCACTGATGCAGAAGTACGGCAGTGCCAACTCCTCGATGCAGGTTTCCCCGAACACTTCACGCAACAGACGCGACACGCGACGACCGGAATTGACCGCATACAGTGGCAGGGTCCAGCCGCTCAAGGGCCGCTGTTCGACGAATGCGTGGCGCATCACGCGGCCCACGTCGTCGAGCTGGAGATCGCGTGCGAGCAACGCCGCCACGACGGCACCAATGCTGGTGCCGGCTACCACGTCCGGCAGCGCGTCGAATTCGGCCAGCGCACGCAACACGCCGAGATGGGCGAATCCTCGAGCACCGCCGCCCGCGAGCACCAGGCCGCGACCG
>JBGTIG010000023.1:0-3341 GCA_041745755.1 Lysobacterales bacterium | reverse complement strand
CGCCTTGAACGAGATCGGCGCGCAGAACGAGGTCACCACGTTCTCGATGAGCGAGTTCGCGCGCACCTTGAGTTCCAACGGCAACGGCTCCGATCATGCCTGGGGCAGCAACGCGTTCGTCATGGGCGGCGCCGTCAGCGGTGGACGGCTGTACGGCGCCTATCCCGATCTGGCGCTGGACGGCGCGATCAGCTTCGATCGTGGCCAGCAGATTCCCGCCACGGGCGTCGAGCAATACGCGGCGACGCTCGCGCGGTGGCTCGGCGTCACCGACGTCGGCACGCTCGCCACGATCTTCCCCAACCTGGACGAATTCGGCAGCCCCGATCTCGGATTCATGCTGCCGTGACGGGTGATACCCCCTCGTGCCTGTCCGCAGGCTCCTGACGCGATGCGGGCGGGCGTCGCCTGCGCCGGTAGACCCTGACGGATCAACGGTCATGAATCGTTTTCCAAGGGTAATCCGGCGGGCTTGGCTGGAATGAAAATTGCGAACTGGTTCACGATGTTTTCACACTTTTTCGTGGCTTCGGCGCACGAAACCGCGTCTACTGCATGCGCAAATCCTGGGGGTAGTCGTCATGTCTCATCGCGTCGCGCGCGTGTTTCTCACCGTCATCGCGGCGTCAATGCCCGCGCTGGCTTTAGCCGCAGTCCACGACACCGTGTTCCGGGGAACGTTCGAGGCGCTCGACGCGGCCGACACTGCCGCCACTGACGCACAGGCGGCGCGCTTCCTGACGCAGGCCACTTTCGGTCCCACCGTCAGTGAAATCGCGCTGGTCCGCAAGCTCGGATACCAGCATTGGCTCGACCGCCAGCTGGGCATGCCGATCACGCCGGCGCGTCCGCACATGCAACAGCTCAACACCGCGCTCAACGCGCTGGTGCCTTCGCAGGACCTGAGCCAGGACCGCAGGGTCGATCGCTTTTATCACACTGCCGCCTACGGTCGGGACCAGTTGCGCCAGCGCACGGCCTGGGCGCTCAGCCAGATTTTCGTTGTGTCGGACGTCAACGGCGCCATCAGCGGCGACATCATCCAGATGACCGAGTACTGGGACCTGCTCGCCCGTGGCGCCTTCGGTACCTACCGGATGTTGCTCAACGACGTCACGTTCAGCCCGACCATGGGCAAGTACCTCAGCCACTTCCGCAATCGCAAGGCCGCGGGCACGCGGTTGCCCGACGAGAACTACGCACGCGAGATCATGCAGCTGCTCTCGATCGGCCTCATCGAACGCAACCTCAACTTCACGCCCATCCTGCTGTCCGGCCAGCCTGTGCCCACCTACACCCAGAACACGATCACCGAAATGGCCAAGGTGTTCACGGGTTTCGCCTACTCGGACGCGACGCCGACCAACATCTTCAGCGGCACCAACACCTACAACCCGATGAGCTGCGTGCAGAACGAACATGACATCGGGGTCAAGACGGTGCTCGGCGGCGTGGTGCTGCCGGCAAACGCGCCGTGCGGAATCGATGTCGGCGCGATGCTCAACGTCATCAGCGTGCACCAGAACGTCGCCCCCTTCATCTCGCGCCAGCTCATCCAGCGCTTCGTCACCAGCTCGCCCTCCTCTGCCTATATCCAGCGCGTGGCGACCGTGTTCAACAACAACGGCCGCGGAGAGCGCGGTGATCTCGGCGCGGTGATTCGCGCCATCCTGCTCGACGTCGACGCCCGCAACAATGCTCCCCCCGCCAACTTCGGCAAGCTGCGCGAACCGGTGCTGCGGCTGACAGCGCTCTGGCGTGCATGGGACGCCGTGGCGCCATTGCCACCGGCGAACCAGCCGTCCATGGATATCCGCATCAGCAGCCAGGCGCGCGGCATGTCGCAGACGCCGATGCGCGCGCCCACCGTATTCAATTACTACGTACCTGACTTCCAGCAGCCGGGACCGATCGCCGCCGCGGGTCTGTTCTCGCCGGAGTTCCAGATCACCAACGAAAGCACGGTCTGGGCAGTCGGCAATACGCTGTACAACCACAGCTGGAACGCCTACGTCGGTGGCACCGTGCGTACCGATCGACCGGTACTCGAGCTCGCACCCCTGGTCGCACTCGCATCCAATCCGGCCGCGATGGTCGAACTGGCCAACCAGAGAATGTTGTACGGCACGATGACGACCGCCACGCGCAACGCGCTCACCACGATGGTGACGGCGCTGGGCACGGCCTCTGCGGTCGACAAGGCACGTTCGGTGGTGTACGCGACGTCGCTGTCCCCCGAATTCGCCACGCAGCGCTGAGCTGAGGAGAAGGTCATGAACAACTGCTCACGCGCTTCACGCCGCGATTTCCTTCAGGGCATTGCCGGCGCAATCGGATGCGGCGGTACCGCCGCTCTCGTGTCCCAGTTCGGACTGGTGGCTTCGGCGCTCGCGGCGGAACCGGAGGGCACAGTCGCCGGTTACCGCGCGCTGGTCTGCGTGTACCTCGACGGCGGCAACGACGCCTTCAACATGCTGGTGCCCTACGATCTCACGCGCTACAACGCCTACGCCACCGCTCGCGGCGGCGTCTACAACGCAGGCTCGAACCCCGCGGGCCTCGCGCTCGATCGCACGGCGTTGGCCGCCAGCCAGATCGCCGATTCGGCGACCGGCGCGCAGTACGCACTGCATCCCGGCATTCCCGGCAACCCCGCGACCGACCTCGGCATGGGACCACTGCGCACGCTCTACCAGCAGAACCGCATCGCGTTTGTTCCGAATGTCGGCACGCTGACCCGGCCGATCACCAAGACGGAGTACAACACCAACCTTCCGGGAACGCGGCCGCCGCAGCTTTTTTCGCACAGCGACCAGCAGTACCAGTGGCATTTCGGACGCGCGGGCAGTTCCACCGTGGGCTGGGGTGGCACGGTCGGCGACGCAGTGCGGAACCAGAATTTCAATCAGACGCTCTCGCCCTGCATCTCCATCGCGGGCGACAATCGCTTCGAAGTCGGTGTGCAGACCTTTCCCTACCAGCTCGGCAGTGGAGGCCTCAGCGCGCTCGGTAATGGCGGCGGCTCCGGCGCCGCGGCTCGAGTGGCCGCGATCGATGCGATTCTCGCGGGTACCCATACGTCACCCTTCGCCACCGAGTACCGGGCGGTGATGAATCGGGCGCAGAGCGTCTACAACATCCTGAATCCCGCGCTGGCCGCTCCAGAGGGAATGGTGACGACGGTATTTCCGAACGAGAATCTGGCGAACCAGCTCAAGATGGTTGCGCGCATGATCAAGGTTTCGCGCGACACCGCATTCCAGATCCAGCACCAGCGCCAGATCTACTTCGTCAGGCTGGGTGGCTTCGACCTGCATGATGGACTGATGGCGGCCGGCAAC
>JBGTIG010000022.1:0-16056 GCA_041745755.1 Lysobacterales bacterium | reverse complement strand
TGCTGGGCCATGATCGCCCCCGACGAGAAGCCCGACACGGTGACGCGGTCGGCGTCTATCTGGAGCGCGGGCAGCGACGGCGCATTCTGGCCACAACTGGCGACCAGCAGTGCCCCGAGGAAGACGTTCAAGCGCATCGAGATCATCGGTAGTCGCGCCTCGTCGCTTCGGTGTTTCGCGGGTGTGCGGGAGTCCATTGAAAACCACGCCTTTCCTCATTGCCTGAGGCAGCCGCCGCGGCATTCGCGGTCGCAGTGGCAACGGCCTTGCGCCACAAGTGCGACAAAATTCCGGAAGACGTCGCGCGATCCTTGCGGGACGATCGTCGATTGCTCAGAAGTTGAAGCGCACCGCGGCGTAGATCTGGCGCGGCCAGCCGTAGTAAGCAGTCTGGATGTTGCCGACGCTCGAGAATTCCTGCGCGTCGGTCTTGTACAGCTTGTCCGTGAGGTTGCGCACGCCAAGCCGACCCTGCCATGCCCCGTCCCCGGTTTCCCAGATGGCGTAGGCGCCGACCAGGGTGAAGGCTTCCTGCATCAGCACGTCACGGTTGTCGACCGAAAGCCACGTGTCATCCCGGTACGAAACGTCGCCGCCGACGGTGACCACGCTGCCTCCGGACAGGAAAAAGCTGTGCGAGGCGGCAAGGCGGGCCGTCCACTCCGGCGAGAACGGCACGTGTTCGTGGAGCGACGCGAGCGCGGGATTGAGGACGACACGCGGATCGATGAACTCGTCGTACTTCGCATCCAGGTAGCCGATTTGCGCGGAGATCTGCGAGGACTCGCCGAGCAGCGCGATGCCTTCGAACTCGACGCCGTCGATGGAAAGTTCGGCCGCGTTGAGCACCGGGAATGCGAAGGTCGGGATGGGCACGCCGGGGTTCTGCACTTCCGAAACCCGCGCCTGGAAATCCTTGTACTGGCTGTGGAACACCACGAAATTGCCGAGGAACCGCCGGTCCTCGGATTGCGCCTTCAGGCCGAGCTCGTACGTCCAGACGTATTCCGGATCGAAGCTGCTGACTTCGGCGGCCGAGTTGGCACGGCCGTTGAAGCCGCCTGACTTGAAGCCGCGGTTGGCCGACACGTAGCCCATCGTGTTGTCGTTGAACTGCTTTTGCAGGCTGATCGAGGGTGTGGTTGCGCTCCACGAGTCGCTGGTCGAGAAAGCAAACGTGCCGCGCAGCGCCGCGAGACTGGAGAACGTGCTGGTGGTGCGGTCGTAGTCCTTGTCCTCGTCGGTGTAGCGCAGGCCGCCCGACACGGTCCAGGTCGGCGCGAATTCCCACGAGGCATGGGCGAATGCCGCCCAGCTCGTCGTCTCGAGGTCGTCGTCGATCGTGCGGGTGAAGCTGATGGGCGCGCCACCAAAGGCGAGGAAGCTGTCCGCGTACGCTTCCTGGTGCGAGGGCACGTCTTCGTTGAGGTAGTACGCGCCGAACACGGCATTGAGGTTGCTGCCGTTGTCGTACTGCAGCTGGAACTCCTGGCTGGTCTGGTCCTGGTCCACTTCCACCAGAACGTCACCCAGTTCCAGTTCGGTGGCATCGATATCGATGTGGTTGCTGAGTTCGAGCTCGCGGTGCGCAGTGATGCTTTTCAGGGTCCACTCGTCGCTGAAGTCCCACGAAAGGTGCGCCGCGCCGCCCGTGTGGCGCAGGTACTGGCCATCCTGGATGGGGAACGACGTGCGCGTCTCGTAGTTGTAGTCGCCGATGGGTGCGGGGCGCAGCACCACGACGCCGAGCGCAAAATCGACCTGGGTGAGCGCGGCCTCGGCACGACCGAGCGTCAGCGCGTTGTTCTGGTGCGTGTAGTCGAGCGAGAACGTGGCCTGGAAGGATTCGGACGGCTGCCAGGCGGCTTTCACGCGTACGGCATCGGTGTCGTCCTCGTTGTACTCGTGGCCAGTGACCGGATCGGTCACGTAACCGTCGTTGCCAGTCACCGCGGCGGCAAAGCTGATGCCGAAGGTGTCGCTGAGCGGCGTCGTTGCGAAGACGCGGCTCTCGATCCGGCCGTCCTCACCTGCGAGCACTTCCACGCTGCCACCCGCATCATCGAGGGGGCTTTTCGTCACCAGCTTGATCGCGCCACCGGTCGAGTTCTTGCCGTAAAGCGTGCCCTGCGGTCCGCGCAGGACCTCGATGCGCTCGATGTCGAACAGACTGAACAAGGCGCCCTGGATGCGCGAGTAATACACGTCGTCGACGTACATGCCGACACCGGGATCGAACGTCTGCAGCGCATCCGGCTGGCCGATGCCGCGGATAAACACATTGACGCTGTTGGCGGAGCCGCGGCCTTGAACGATGTTGAGGTTGGGCACCGCGCCTTGCAGGTTCTCGATGGAGCGCGCCTGCAGTGCGGTGAGGTCGCTCTCCTCGAATGCACTGACAGCGACCGGCACTTCCTGGATGGACTCGTCGCGGCGTCGTGCCGTGACGGTCACCACCTCGAGGGTCTTGCCCATCCGCGCCTCGGCGGCGGTTTCCCCGGACTCGCTGGACTCCGATCCGGGAGCGACCTCGTCCTGTGCGAACGCGACTGGCGCAAACGCCAGGGCGAGAGCGATTGCGATGGCTACCGGGGTACGGCGAATCTGACCCATGGGAATTCCTCTCGACCCGACCCCCGGGTGATTGAGGTGAAAATCTAGTGAGTGTCGCCACCCCCGTCTGTTGTACTTAAGTCCAGTTCCCGGTGTGCAGCGCCGGGGGCAGGATCACCGCCGCGTCCGGTGGGTCGGGGAGGGCACGCGTCATGCTCGGCATGGTCAGCAGGCGAGGGATCCCGGCGCTCGCGATCGCCTGGCGGCGCGTTACGCGCGCGCGCGCGGCATGAACGTCGGTTCCCTGCTCGGACGCATCGCGCGCTATCGGCCCGATGATGTCGCGGTCATTTGCGGAGACCGGCGCCTCACCCACGCCGAACACGCCCGCAGCGTCCATCGGGCCGCTCGCGTCCTGCTGGCGCTGGGACTCGCGCCCGGCGACCGCCTCGCGCTCGTCCTCGGCAACCGTATCGAGCTTCTGGAAATCTATCGCGCCGCCGCGCTGATCGGCGTGGTGGTCGTGCCGTTGTCTCCGCTCCTGCTCGCGCCCGCGCTGGTCTCGCTGCTCCGGGACTCGGGCAGCGTCGCCTTGATCGCCGACGCCGGGACCGCTTCGCTGGTCGAGGGAGTCAGCCGCGAGCTCGACGATATTCCTGAATCGCGTTGCCTCCTCATCGACGTGCCGGGCACGTCGAAGTCGCGCGACTGGGAAGCCCGTGTGGACGCGGAGTCCGACGCCGCCCCCGCCGTTCCGGAAGTCGGACCCGAACATCCGTACAACATCGTGTACAGCAGCGGCACCACCGGACTGCCCAAGGGCATCGTGCACACGCAGCGGATTCGCGCGCTGTATGGCCTGCTGTTCGCGCAGCGTTTCGGCATCGACGCCGGCAGTGTCGTGATGCACGCAGGTTCGCTCGTGTTCAACGGCGCGTTTCCAACGCTCATGGCTGCCTGGCTCGTGGGATGTCCCTATGTGCTGCTGGAGCGTTTCGACCCGGCGGAGTGGATCGAGACCGTGCGGCGCGAGCGCGTCACCCACATGATCGTGGTGCCGTCACAGCTGACCGCCGTCCTGCACTCGCCTGGCTTCTCTGCGGAAGCCGTCTCTTCGTTGCGCATGCTGTGCTCTCTCGGCGCACCCCTGCCGCGCGAGACCAAGGAGCAATTGCTGCGGGTGCTGCCGGAAAGCGCCCTCTGGGAGTTGTACGGGCTCACGGAAGGCTTCGTCACCGTACTCGATGGGCGCGATTTCCGCGCACATATCGACTCCGTCGGCACGCCGCTTGCATACAACGACATGCGCATCGTCGACGGCGAGGGTCGCGACGCCGCCACCGGCGTCGTGGGCGAGATACTGGGCCGCGGCCCGCTGTTGACGCCAGGCTACTGGGGTCGACCCGACCTCACGGCCGAGGCAATCGTCGACGGCTGGCTGCATACAGGCGATGTCGGCTTCGTCGATGCCGACGGCTACCTGCACCTCGTCGACCGGCACAAGGACCTCATCATTTCCGGAGGCGTCAATGTCTTCCCGCGCGACATCGAGGAAGTCGCCGCCCGACATCCGGCGGTCCGCGAAGTCGCCGTGTACGGCGTGCCCGACGAACGGTGGGGCGAATGCCCGATTGCAGCGGTGGTCCGCGTCGCCAGTTCGACCGTGGACGCCGCCGACCTGCGCGACTGGATCAACGCGAATGTCTCCGCGCGCTTCCAGCGTGTGCGCGAAGTCGTGATCCTCGACGAACTGCCGCACAACATCGCCGGCAAAACGTTGAAGCGCGTGTTGCGCGAAAGGCACGTTTCGACATAGCGCCGCTGAACCGCGGCGGCATCACTCGGCGAGGAGCTGCCACGTGATGGTGCACCCTCCGGCGCCGGTCGCCAGGCGCCAGCTGCCTGAGCGGGTGCATTCCGTCATTGTCACCAGCGTGATGTTCCTGGCGCCGTGCGGGACCAGCGGCGCGCTCCTGACCCCGTTTGGGCCGTAAACCCATGGTCCATTCGCTGCTCATCGCGCGGACCCCGGCTATCCTCGGCCAATGCAGTCGCGCTGTCGTCCACAACCAGAGGTCGGAGTCCGCGCGTGCTGAGCGTCGGCGTGGTGGTGGTCGCGGCGCTGGCCTGGCTCGGCATGCTGTTCGGCACCGCGCTCTATGCCGAGCGGCATCCGCGCGTGTTGCGCGCGCAGTGGCCGTACGTGTACGCGTTGTCGCTGGCGGTGTACTGCACGTCGTGGACGTTTTTCGGCACGGTCACGCAGGCGGCAAGGTACGGCTGGCCGCTGCCGCCTACCTTTGTCGGCACGATACTGCTGTACGTTTTCGCGGCTGCGGCCATGGTGGGGCTCGTGCGGCTCGCGCGCGAGTCCAACGCGACGTCGCTCGCGGACTTCATCGCCACGCGGCTTGGCAAGGACTCCTGGCTGGCGGCGACCGTGACCCTGGTGGTGGCGCTGGGGCTCGTGCCCTACATCGCGCTGCAGCTCAAGGCGGTGGCGATGAGCTACGCGCTGCTGACGAGTTCCCCGAAGGTGACGTCCGCCTCGGTGTGGCAGGACAGCGCGCTGTACGTGACGCTGACGATGGTGTTGTTCGCCATCGCGTTCGGCACGCGTCGCGTCAGCGCGGCGGAACACAACCGCGGCCTGGTGCTCGCGATTGCGTTCGAGGCGCTGTTCAAACTGGCGGCGATGCTCGCGCTTGGAGCGTTCGTCTGGTTCGGACTCGACCTGCCCGAAGCAGTCGTGCAGGAGCCAGTGCGGGCGTCGACCGGTAGTGGGTTCGCGCCACTGGTGCTGCTCGGCGTGCTCGCGATGTTCACGCTGCCGCATCAGTTCCACGTGGGTGTAGTCGAGTGTCGCGATGAGAGTCACTTGCGCACGGCGCGGTGGCTGTTCCCCCTGTACCTGGTGTTGATCGCGTTGCCGATGTTGCCCCTGGCCCGTGCCGGCGAAGCGCTGCTGGGCAACACCGGCGTGTCCTCGGACCTGTACGTCCTGGCGTTGCCGTTGTCGCAGGGCTTCGAGGGCCTCGCCCTGTTCGCGTTCCTGGGTGGGCTGAGTGCAGCGACCGGCATGGTGGTGGTCAGCACGCTTACCTTGAGCCTCATGATCGGCAACCACTGGCTGGCGCCCGGCTTGCTGCGGAGTGCGTGGCTTTCGAAACGCGGCGGTGACCTTCGCGGCAGCGTGCTGATGCTGAGGCGGCTCGGCATTCTCGGGATCATGCTGTTGGCCTGGGCCTACAGTCGGCTGATCGCCAACAACGAGGCACTCGCGGATGTCGGGGCCGTGTCGTTCTCTGCGCTCGCAACGCTCACCCCCGCGCTGGCGTTCGCAGTATGGCGTCCGCAGACACCGCCGCATGCAGTGATCGCCGGCGTTGTGGCGGGTTTTCTGTGCTGGTGCTGGGCGCTGTTGCTGCCGATCGCCGTCGAAGCGCAAGGAGCGTCTGCAGCGTTCTTCAAGGCGCCGCTCGGTCTCGTGTGGCTCGAGCCGGATTCGCTCCTTGGGCTCACCGGATGGAGCCGTCTGGGTCGTGCCGTCGGCGCGAGTCTGTTCGTGGGCAGCGCGGCGACGTTTCTCGTTGCCGCAATCGCTCCTGCCGGACGTCGGCACGACGCGCGCGGCTTCGACGCACGAATGCTGCGCAACGCCGGCCGCCGCTTCCTGCCGGCGCATGTCATCGAGGATCTATTGCGCGGCGCCCCGGAAAACGGTGGGGTATCGCCCGCCATCGAAGCGCGCTTCGAGCGCGACCTCGCCGCCGTGCTCGGGGCAGCGTCGGCACGACTGCTGCTCGACGCGGCGCGCCGGGAAGTCGGCTCGTCGCTGGATACCGTAGCCGCTATCGTGGGCGAAGCCACTCAGGACCTGCGCTTCAATCAGCGCCTGCTTGAAGCCGCGCTGCAGAACATGAGCCAGGGAATCAGCGTGGTGGACGCCGATCTTCGCCTGGTCGCGTGGAACCGGCGTTACGCCGAGATCTTCGGCTTCGCCGAGGAGTTGCTCAAGGTCGGGCAACCTATCGCGGACCTGAGCAGATTCGCGCTCGAACGTTCGAATCATCGCGGTGACCTCGAGACCGCATTGCAGCGCCGGCTCGCCTTCATGCGCGCCGGCACGAAGCATCTGTCCGAACACCGCATGCCCGACGGCAGCATCGTGGAGATCCGTGGCAATCCCATGCCGGGCGGCGGCTTCGTGGCGACATTTACCGACGTGACGGCGTTTCGCCACGCCGAATCGGCCCTGCGGGAGGTCAACGAGACGCTCGAACAGCGCGTCGACGAGCGCACCGCCAGTCTCGACCAGTCACGCCGCGAAGCTGAAAGGGCCAACGCGGCCAAGAGCCGTTTTCTCACGGCCGTCGGACACGATCTCCTGCAACCGCTCCACGCGGCGCAGCTGTTCACCGATGCGCTTGCGCAGCAGCTCGATGGGGAGGGTCGACGTGTTTCGCTCGGTCAGATTCGCGGGGCGCTCGATTCCACCACCGACCTGCTGACCGGCCTTTTCGATATTGCCCGCCTCGAAGCGGGCGGGCTGGTGCCGCAGCCCCGCGACTTCCCGCTGTCCGAACTGCTCGATCCGCTGGCTTCCGAGTTCCGCGCGCTCGCGGCCGAACGCGGGCTCGCATTCGATTTCGTCGCGACTGGTGCATGGACGCGTTCGGACCCCCAGCTGGTGCGCCGCGTCCTGCAGAATTTCCTCGCCAACGCCGTGCGCTACACCAGGCGCGGCCGCATCCTGCTCGGCGTGCGCCGGGCGGGCGGCGCGCTGCGCATCGAGATTCACGACACGGGACCCGGGATCCCCGCGGCGGATCAGGCGTTGATCTTCGAGGAATTCCGGCGCGGCGAGGGAGTCGTGGGGCAGGGACTCGGGCTCGGGCTGGCGATCGCCGATCGCATTGCACGTCTGCTCGATGCGCCGCTGCGAGTCCGCAGCTCACTGGGCCGCGGCACCACGTTCGCCCTGACATTGCCCCACGCCATCCACAGGCGCGCGGTCCCGGAAGTGGTGGCGACGCGCGCGTCGCTCCCGGGAACGCGGGTGCTGGTCGTGGACAACGATCCGTCGGCGCTCGCCGCCCTGAGAAGCCTCCTCGAAGGGTGGAACTGCGTGGTGTCCGCGGTTGCCGATGGCCAGGCCGCCACGCGTGCGATGCGCTGCGACGACGCCACGTTATGGCTCTTCGACTATCACCTGGACAACGGCGACACTGGCGTGGACGTCTACACACGGCTCGCGGCCGAATTCGGCGTCCGCGCGACATTGATATTGAGCGCCGACGATAGCGTCGAACTGCGCCGCCTTGTGCTCGATCACGGCCTCGCGCTACTGCAGAAACCGGTGCGGCCACTCGCCCTGAAATCGGTCCTCGATCGACTTCTCGCGGTCCGCGTGTAGCGGCGGCGACGCTTGGGAAACTCCGAACAAATGCAGAGTTTCCGAGGTGCGGGGAGGCGCGGTCTGACGAGTCAGGGAAGGACCCGATCAGACCTTCCTTGCTGTCACACCCCGGCGGTGGTGCGAATCCGACCTAGGCAGACAGCTTCCGCGCGGGATCGGTGATCTCGAGTTCGCGCAGGATGACGCTGGCCTGGGTGCGATTTCGCGCGCCGAGCTTTTCGAAGATCGACGTGAGGTGCGCCTTGACGGTGCGTTCCTGCACATCCAGGCGGTCGGCGATCTGCTTGTTGAGCAGGCCTTCGGCGACGAGCACGAGCACGCGGAACTGTTGCGGCGTCAGGCTGGCGAGACGCGCCGCAAGATCGGCGTCCGCGGCGGAGGAAGGCGCGCGCGTCACCGCGCCGCGCAATTCCTCCGGCAGCCACTGTTCGCACGCCAGTACCGCGCGAATCGCGCCGCGCAGCTCTTCGAGAGATGCGCTCTTCGGGATGTAGCCTGCGGCGCCATGGTCGAGCGCCCGACGGACGACGTGGGGATCCTCGTTGGCCGAGACCAGCACCACCGCGACGGCGGGGAATTGCGCGCGCACCGCCGCCAGCCCCGCCAGGCCGTGATTTCCGGGCATGTGCAGGTCGAGCAGCACGAGATCGATGGTGCGATCCGACTCCAGCGCGGCGAGCACCCCATCGAGCGAATCGGCTTCACGCACTTCGACGTCCGCGACGGCACCCATCGCGGCATTGCGCAGCGCCGCGCGGAACAGCGGATGATCGTCGGCGATCAGGAGCGAGGCCACTTCGCTACTGGATCGTCCAGCCGCCATCGACATCGATGGTGTGCCCGGTGATATTGCGCGCCGAACGCGAAATCAGGAACGCGGTGACGCCTGCCAGTTCTTCGAACTCGATGAACACGCCCTTGGGCATGGGCTTGAGCATGACTTCCGAGATGACTTCAGCTTCGGAAATCCCACGCGTTCGCGCCTGGCCGGCGATCTGATCGTCGACCAGCGGCGTCTTTACATAGGTCGGGCAGATCGTATTGACCGTGATGTCGGTATCGCGGGTTTCGAGCGCGATGACCTTTGAAAATCCGAGCAGCCCGTGCTTGGCCGCGACATACGCGCTCTTGTAGGGACTCGCGACCAGAGAGTGGATCGAGCCGATGTTCACGATGCGACCGAACCCTCGCTCGCGCATGCCCGGAAGGACCGCGCGCGTCAGGCGGGCCACGCCGATCAGCATCACCTGCACCAGCAATTCCCATTTTTCCATCGGGAACTCCTCAAGCGGGGCGACGTGCTGCAGGCCGGCGTTGTTGACAAGGACTTCCACGGGACGCGACACCGCCCGGAAACAGGCCGCGACGCTCGCCTCGGACGTGACGTCCAGCTCGTGTGCCTCGGCCGAGCCGCCTGCTGCACGAATTTCGGCGACCACCCGTTCGCACGAGCCGGCCTTCAGGTCCGTCGCGACGATGTGGTGTCCGGCGCGAGCAAGCTCCGCGGCGATGCCGGCTCCGATGCCGCTGCCGGCGCCGGTGATGAGGATGCATCGGGAGACGTTTTCGCTCATGCACCGAAGCCTAACAGCCCGGCGACACCTTGCCGTGGTACGAAAGTACGATGCGCGGCGGTGCCGGGCTTGCTAGCGTCGCAGCATGAACAGACTCCTGCTGCTGTTGATCCCGGCCTGCGCGCTTTTCGCCTGCGCGACCCCCTCCACGCGACTCGTAGAACCGACGCCGATGTTCACTGCAACACGCACCAGCGAACACCGCGGCAGTGACGATCTCTTGACGGCCGGGCTCGGTCTTGTCGGTTTGCGCGCGGTCACCCCGCCCGCGTTCGCCGACGCGGAGCGCCCGACGGCAGCCGAACTTCGTCGCCGCGCGATCTGGAACAACTGGCGCGGCATCGCCGATCTGACGCCCAGCGGTGGCTATGGCGAGTGGTACGGCAGCGTCGCGGACATTCCCGGACGCGAGTTCCATGCGCTGGCCCGCGTGCCGGGCGCAAGCCAGCCGCACCGGGTGATGACGCAGATCCCCGACGCCTTCGTACCGGAGAAGCCTTGTCTGCTGGTCGCCGCTGCGTCCGGCTCGCGCGGCGTGTACGGTGCGATCGCGGTAGCCAGCGCCTGGGGACTTCCCCGCGGTTGCGCGGTTGCGCATACCGACAAGGGCGCTGGCACGGATTATTTCGATCTTGATGCCGATGCGGGAATTGGCAGTGATGGCACGCCGGGCGCCCCGACAGCCGGGCGATCATCGGATTCGCCCTTTGCGCCCGCAACCGGTGCCACAGGGATCGCGTTCAAGCACGCGCATTCGCGCGACAACCCGGAAGCCGACTGGGGGCAACACGTGCGGCAGGCTGCGCTGTTCGGATTGCAGGCGCTCGCGGAAGCGTTCCCGCGTTCCGCGCCTTTCACTTTCGACAACACGCGCGTCATCGCGGTCGGAATCTCGAACGGCGGCGGCGCCGTGCTGCGGGCCGCTGAACTGGTGGGCGAGGGTTTTCGACTCGATGCCGTCGTCGCCGGTGAACCCAACATAACAGTGGATGGTGCGCGTCCGTTGTTCGATGTCGGCACCGAAGCCGCGCTGCTGATGCCTTGCGCGTTGCTGCATCTCGACACCCTCCCGCAACCTCCCGTGACCGCGCAGGTGTCTCCCCTGTGGGCGCTTCGCTGTGCATCGCTTGGGAGCACGGGACTCATCGCGGGCGACCATCCGAAGGAGCGCGCGCACTCGGCATACGAGATGCTGCGCGCGGGCGGCTGGAGCGACGCCGCCTTGCGCGCAGGCGCGATATCCGTTGGATTCGATCTCTGGCGTGCGGTGGCGGTGACGTACGCCTCGGCTTACGGACGTTATGGCGCCGGAGAGCATCCCTGCGGGTTCGCGTTCTCCGCACAGAACGCAGACTTCTCTGCCCGAGCCGCCACCCCCGCCGAGCGCGCCGCATGGTGGAGCGATGCCAGTGGCATTCCCCCGGGTGCAGGCGTCGGCATCGTCGATTCGAACATCACCGCTGCGGCTGCCGACCCGTTGTTGCCGGGCCTGCTCTGCCTGCGGGAGCTATGGGCCGGCTCCAGCGCTCACGCCGGGCGCGTGCGCGCGGGCATCGAGGAAATCCGCGCGGGACTGCCGCGCGCCGGCGTGCCGGTGATCGTTGTGCACGGCGTCGATGACGGGTTGGTGCCGATGGCCTTCACCAGCGAACCGTACGTCGCGAAGGCCCGGGCCGCCGGACGCGACGTGCGCTACTGGCAGGTCCGCAATGCGCAGCATTTCGATGCGTTTCTCGCGTTCCCGGACTACGCGGCGCGCTACGTGCCCTTGTTGCCGTACGTGCATGCGGCGCTGGATCGCGTGTGGTCGCATCTGGAGACGGGCGCACCGCTGCCGGCGGATGCAGTGATCGATGCACGTCCGCGTAGCGTCGATCAGCCTTTGACGCTCGAGAACGTCGCCATTCCCCGCTAGCGACCCCCACCGTAGGCGCCGAGCTTGCTCGGCGCGAATCCGCCGGAACTCCCCCCGCGATCCCGCCGGAACTCCCATCGTAGGCGCCGAGCTTGCCCGGCGCGATTCGGCCAAAACCCAGCGCAGCAAGCTGCGCTGCTACTTGGCGCGAACCGGCAAGAACCTCAGCGCAGCAAGCTGCGCTGCTACGGGGCGGGATGCGGCTGGCGCGGAGGCGTCGGCAACGAGGATTTCCCACCGGAGTGCGGTTCGGGTTTGTCGTATGGGCGTGTAAGCTTCGCGCCGTTGTCGTGGCGAGGTGGCGCCACGACGTGTACGGGCTGGAGCGTCGTCCGATGTCGACAAGATCGCAGCAAGGCAGGCGCCCCTGGCGGCCCGCACTGGTCAGCGCATTGCTTGCATGCATGGCGCTCGCGGGCGGAGCGTGGCCGGCCCCCGCGGATGCGCAATCCTCCCGAAAGTACCGGCTGGACTACACCGCGGAGTTCATGCCCCAGCGCCGTGGCGCACGCGTGACGCTCGTGGCCGAGCCCGATCTCGGCCGCCTCAAGGTCCTCGATTTCAACATGCCGTCGTCGCGCTACATCGAAGTGCGGGGAGACGGTCGCATCACCCGAACCGGCGATCGCGTGGTCTGGGTCATTCCGCGCAAGGGCGGCACGCTCAGTTTCTTCCATCTCATCGACCATCGTCGGGATTCCGGCGCCTACGACGCGCGCATCACCGCGAACTGGGCGATCGTGCGCGGCGACGACCTGTTTCCTGCGGCCGTAACCACCGCGACCCGTGGCACGGATGCGCGCGCGCGCCTGCACTTCAAGCTTCCGAGGGCCTGGAACGGCGTCGAGACACCGTACCTGCCGGCGCGCGATCCGGCGGACGGCCTGGTGGTCGTCAGCGAAGGGCGCCTGCTCGATCGGCCGACCGGGTGGATCGTCGCCGGCAGGATCGGCACGCGCCGCGAGAAAATCGAAGGCACTTCGGTGGTGGTGACGTCACCCGTCGGGCAGGGGATGCGACGCATGGATGTCATGGCGATGGTGAACTGGCATTTGCGCGAGATGGAAATCGCGTTCGCCGGGCTGCCGCGAAAGATCCTGATCGCCGGCGCGGGCGATCCGATGTGGCGCGGCGGTCTCAGCGGTCCGCGATCGTTGTGGATGCATTCCGATCGGCCGTTGATCAGCGAGAACAGCACGAGTGCGCTGCTGCACGAGCTCACGCACGTGGTCACCGGCATCACCGGCGCGGACGGCGCCGACTGGATCGCCGAGGGCATCGCCGAGTTCTATTCCATCGAGTTCATGCGCCGCGCCGGAACCATCTCGCGCAGCCGCTACGATCGCGCAATGGCCTCGCAGCGGGAGCGCGCTTCGGGCGTCAAGTTGTTGCGCGCGCCACGGTCGACGGGAGAAGTGACCGCGCGAGCCGTGCTGCTGTTCGAGCAGCTCGACAAGGAAATTCGCAAGCGAACCGGCAACAAGAAGCGGCTGGATCACGTGGTGCGCCTGCTCCGCGAGGAGAGGCGTGTCGGCCTGCCGGAGCTGCGGGCGGCTGCGCGAGCGGTCATCGGCAAGGATTCGACGACCCTCGAGTCAAGCCCGTTGCTGCGCTGAGCGCCGTGGCCGATCCTGCCCGACCCGGCCGGATGCGGTCGCTGGTCGGCGGCTCGATCGGCAACCTGGTCGAGTGGTACGACTGGTACGTGTACGCCGCCTTTGCGCTGTACTTCGCGCAGAGCTTCTTTCCGCAGGGCGATCGCACCGCGCAGCTGTTGAATGCCGCTGCGGTCTTTGCGGTCGGCTTTCTCATGCGCCCCATCGGCGGCTGGCTGCTCGGCTGGTACGCGGATCGCGCCGGCCGGCGCGCTGCGCTGACGCTGTCGGTGCTGATGATGAGCGTCGGCTCACTCATGATCGCCGTCACGCCCTCCTACGCCGACGTCGGCGTCGCCGCGCCCGTCCTGCTGGTTCTGGCCCGGCTGCTGCAGGGGCTTTCGGTCGGCGGCGAATACGCGGCTTCCGCGACGTACCTGAGCGAACTCGCCGGCGCGCGGCGGCGCGGGCTCATCGCGAGCTTCCAGTACGTGACGTTGATCGCCGGGCAGTTGCTCGCCCTGGGCGTGCTGCTGATCCTGCAGAAAATGCTCACGGAGGCGGAACTCGATAGCTGGGGCTGGCGCATCCCCTTCGCGATCGGCGCATTGTGCGCGGTCGTCGCCATGTTCCTGCGGCGCGGGATCCTCGAAACCGACTCCTTCGTGGCGGTGTCGGGCGAGGAACGGCGCGGTTCGATCCGTACCCTGCTCGGTTATCGGCGCGAACTGGTCTTCGTTCTCGGTCTCACCATGGGCGGCTCGCTCGCGTTCTACACCTTCACGACCTACGTGCAGAAATTCCTCGTCAATACCGCGGGCTGGACCAAGGCCTCGGCGACGCAACTCGCGACGCTCACCCTGGTCGTATTCATGCTGCTGCAGCCGGTTTTCGGCGCTTTGTCGGATCGTTTCGGACGTCGCCCGCAACTGATCGTGTTCGGTGTGCTGGGCGTGCTCGGCACCGTGCCGCTGATGACGGCGTTGTCGGGCGTGCAGAGCTTCGCGCAGGCCTTCCTGCTGGTGATGGCCGCGTTGACGGTGCTGAGCTGCTACACGTCGATCGGCGGCGTTTTCAAGGCGGAACTGTTTCCGGCGAACGTGCGTGCGCTCGGCGTCGGGCTGCCCTACGCGATCGGCGTGTCGCTGTTTGGCGGCACTGCCGAGTACGTCGCCCTGAAATTCAAGGCCGTGGGCCACGAGACGTGGTTCTACTGGTACGTGACCGCTTGCCTCGGAGTCGCGCTGCTCGCCGCCATTGCCATGCCCGACACGCGCGCGCATTCGCGCATCATCGAGTCCTGAGCCGCGGTCCTCCCGATGCCGTCATGCCGAATTCGCGGCAAGCAGTTTGCCGATCCGCCGGCGACAGCCGTGTGCGCTACGGGGTAAGCGAACTCGCCGGGCGCGACGACGGCGGCAGGTCGTTTGCGGCAGCGGGGGGCGGGACAGATACCGCAGTCGCCGGAGCGGGATTGACGGGCGCGGGAGCGCGACCGAAATCGAGATCAGCGTTGGCGGCGAGCCAGAGCACGACCGTCCACGCGGCGACGTTCTGGTCGATCGCCGACTTGTCGATCTTGTCGAGCGTGTCGTTGTCCGTGTGGTGATGATCGAAGTAGGTGCTGCCGTCCTGCGAGAGCGAGAACCACGGCACCCCCGCCGCAACCAGCGGTGCAACGTCCGCGCCCGCGCCGCCGGCAGCGTCCGACCATTCAACGCCAACCGGTCCGAGTACCTCCGCAAGCGCACGCATCAGTGGGACGACGGCGGGTGCGACGCCAGCCTGGAGCGCGTAGATGCGACCCGCGCCGAAGTCCGACTCGCCGACGAGCACATGCTTCAGTCCCTTGCGCGCCGCGTTCTCTGCGTACGCGCGGCCGCCCCAGACTCCCTGCTCCTCGTTCGCGAATGCCACCACGCGAATCGTGCGGGCAGGTTTCTCCTGCAATTTGCCGATGGCGAATACGGCGCCTGCGGTAATGCCGATGCCGGCAGCGTCATCCAGCGCGCCGGTACCGAGATCCCAGGAGTCAAGGTGCGCCCCTGCCAGTACGATCTCGTCGCGCCTGCTGGTCCCCGTGATCTCCCCGATCACGTTGTGCGACGTCACTTCGCCGTCGAGGCCGACGTCCAGCGCCAGACGCACGCGCACCGGCCGGCCGCGTTCGAGCATGCGCGAGAGCAGGTCGGCATCGGGATTCGACAGCGCGGCCGCGGGGATGGGCGTTTCGATGAGCGCGATACCGGAGACGGACTTCGGCGCGGCCGCCAGCTGCGCCGCATCAGCCAGCGCGGTGGAGATCGAAAGCCCCATGCCGGTGTGTGGCAGGCGGTTGTTGTCGGTGCCGATCGATCGGATCAACAGCGCCACCGCGCCCATTCCGGCGGCGACGGCGGCTCCGCGCGAGCGCGCGGCCACCGCGACTCCGTAATCGCCGCCATCAAGCCTGCGCTGCATGCGGTTGCCGATGTAGACGATGCGCCCGCGCACCGTGTCGTCATCGGCGGCTTCGAGTGCCGCAAGCGTCGAGAACTCGACGACCTCGGCCTCGATCGGCGTGTCTCCGGTGCCTTTCGAGTATCCGAGCGCGCTCACCACCAGCGGCTGGGGAAACGGCGCCAGCACCTCGGCACGCTCGCTGCGGCGAACCCAGCGCGGATAGGTCACGGGTTCGAGCCAGACGCGATCGAAACCGAGCTCCTCGAACTTCGCGCGTGCCCAGGCTACCGCCCGCGCATCGCCGGGTGAACCCGCCATGCGCGGCCCGACTTCCGTGGTCAGCGAGTCCGCGATCAGGTACGCCTCGCTGCCGCGCACGGCGCGATCGCGCAAGCGCTCCGCGAGGGTGAGGTGCTGTGGATCGAATCGCCACGAGCGCTCCTCGGCAACCGCATCGGTCACCTTTTCCGTACCCGGTGCGGCGGCGGGAAGCGTGTCCACGGATTGCGCGGTCGCGAACCCGGCGCAGGCGATTGTGCCGATCCACGCGCCGCGCCG
>JBGTIG010000021.1:0-14151 GCA_041745755.1 Lysobacterales bacterium | reverse complement strand
GCATGGCGGCGTAGCGACGCCCATCGCCGCGCACGCGGAACCGGAGTTGGCGGTGCGAGGAATAGTCGACGGCTTGCATCGCGGCCTCGCCTGGGGAGAACATTGCGCCCGCCCACGGGTAGGCGAAGCCGGGCTGGACCGTGCCCGCGACGCGCAACGACCCCGCACTGCCGCCCGCCCCGCCTCTGCTTCGCGCAATCGTCGCACTCGATTTTCCGCCCATCACACGGTCGGTGCTGACCTCCCAGCCGAGTCCGTACCGACTCGAGATGTCACGTTCGAAGTCGCTGATCGGCGCGCCCGCGAGATTCGGCACAGTCACTCCACCCGCACGATCCCGCGACACCGCGTAGCCGTTTTTCCAGACGCCGACGATATCGTGCACGGCCCCGATGTCGCGCGTCGGGTCGCCGCGTACCAGCAACAGGTCGGCGCGCCCGCCCGGGGCGATTCTGCCGCGCTCTGGAATGTCGAACGCAATGGCAGGAGCGGAAGTGGCGGCTGCCAGCGCCTGAATGGGCGTCAGTCCCGCTGCCACGAGCTGGTCGAGCTCGGCATGCAGCGCGAGTCCGTGCGCAAGTCCGAAGTTCGGTGCATCGCTGCCGGCAAGGATCGGCACGCCTGCGGCTTGCAACGCGCGCACGCTGGCACGAGCATCACGCAGCAACGTCGACTGCGGTGGCGCCGATCCGTTGGCGCCGCGCCCGCGTGCCATGCGCTCGATCCCGTCGATAACCGCGAGCGTCGCGACCACGAAGCCGCGACTCTCGCGCATAAGCTCGACGAGGGCAGCATCTGCGGGCGCGTCCTGGAACATGTGCACGATGCCGTCGATGCCATCTGTGAATGCTTCACGCGCGTGCTCACGCGTACTCACATGCATCACGGCTTTGCGGCCTTGCGCATGCGCTGCCGCGATCACGGCGGCTGCAGTGGCGCGGTCAAGCGTGCGCAAGGCTTGCGGGCGCTTGTAGAGCGTCGCGTCCTCGCGCACCAGCTTGATGAAGTCCGAACCCTCGCCGATGCGTGCAGACACCCACGCGGGTGCGCCGGAGGGATCGGCCAGCGTGGGCACCGGCATGCCGAATTGCGTGCCGTGGCCGCCCGCCGCAGTCGCGAGCGTACCGGCACCCCACTGGTCGGCCGCGTCGGTGCGCGCAGTGGATTCGCGGTCACGGCGTACGCCGGCCAGCAGCTTCCAGTCGCCGAACTGATCGATGACGGTGGTGACGCCGGCGCGCAATGCGTCGCGGCGTGCATCGCCGAAAGCGTGCACGTGCGCGTCGATGAGCCCCGGCAGCAGGGTCATGCCCTCGCCCTCCACGATCGCCAGCGATTCGTCTATGAGGGCGTCGAGGGACACGGCTCCGACAAGCCCTGCGCGGACGATCACGTTCGCACGCTCGTGCACGCGCTCGCCATCGAACACGCGTACGCCGCGAACCGCGAAATCCCGCGACGGCATCGGCTTCAAGTCACTGGAATTGCCCGTCGCGGCCGGCGCCGCGGGTCCGGAGGGTGCCGACATCCACAGCGCCATTACTCCCGCGAGTGCCAGCGCACTGGCGATGGTCAGCAAACTGGGCGAGTGCATGGTCAGCGATCCGAGCGCATGCGATGCGCGGCCAGGGACGCGAACAGCACGGTGAAGAGAACCAGGGTGAAGGCGTGCATCGCGTACCGCACGCCCTCGACTTCACCGGCGAGGCCGAGCGAAATCTGCGCCAGGTGATAGGCCGGCCAGAGCACCGCGAGTTTCGCCACGATGCCCGGGAACACGAACAGGGGGATCCAGAGGCCCGACAGGATCGCCATGGGCAGGTAGACGAGATTGACGATCGCCGCCGCACCCGAGCCCTTTGCCAGCGTGCCGATGAAGAGGCCCATCGCGCAGAACGGCAATGTACCCACGACCAGCGCGGCGACCATGCGGAGCCAGTCGTCGAACGCGATCACCTTGCCGGCCGCGAGCGACAGCGACGAGAGAATGAGCAGCACGATCAGCGCGAACACCATGCCCATCGCCATCTTGCCGAAGAAATATGCGCCGATCGGCATCGGTGACGCGCGCTTGAGTTCGAGCCAGCCCTTCTCCCGCTCGATCGCGACACCCACGCCGAAACCGAACAGCGCAGGTCCGATGACGCCGAACGTTCCGTAGGTCGCAAGCAGGTAGATCGCCTTGTTGTAGGCCCCCCATTGACCAGGGAGCAGCAGCGCGAAGACCGCGTAGAACACGGCCGGGAACGCGAGCGTGGGCAGCGCGAAGGCAGGTGTTCGCAGCACCGAGAGGAATTCGTGCGCCGCCTCGCGGAGGTAGATGCGTGCGGTCTGCGCAGCCGGTAGCGGGGGTGGGCGGCCTGCTGCTGGGCTTTCGCTGATCGATCTCGCGCTCATGACTGCGTCTCCCGGGTGAGTTCGACGAAAGCGTCCTCGAGGCCGAGCGGGATGACTTCGAGGTCGGATGCGCCGGCGTCCTCGGCGAACAATCGCCGCAAAACGTCTTCGGTCCTGCGCGTGGTGATCTCGGTGACGGCTTGCGCATCGTCGACCGAGTCGACGCCCTGCCACGTACGAATCAGGTCTGCTGCTAAAGCGGTCCGGCAGCGGATGCGCTTGCCGGCCGCGCGTGACTTGAGCCCCGACGGCGTGTCGTCCGCGAGTATGCGGCCGCGGTGCAACAGCACGATGCGTTGCGCCAGTGCGTCGGCCTCTTCAAGGTAATGCGTCGTCAGCACGATGCCCACGCCGGCATCGGCCATTGCGCGCAGCACTTTCCAGAACTCCCGCCGTGCTCCGACGTCGAGGCCCGTGGTGGGTTCGTCGACGAAAAGCAGTTGCGGCCGCCCACAGATGGCGAGGGCGAACTGCACGCGCCGCTGCTGACCGCCCGACAGCGCCGCGTAACGTCGCCCCGCCAGGTCGGTCAGACCCGCGAGCTCGAGTGTCTCGGCGAGCGGACGGGGCGAGGCGTAGTAGCCCGAGAACTGCACGACATGCTCGGCCACGGTCAACGTGTCCGGCATTTGCCCCAACTGCAGCATCACGCCGATACGCTGCCGGTTGCGCGCATCGCGCGGGTCACCGCCGAAGAGCTCCACCGAGCCCTGGTCCACGCCCCGCAACCCCATGAGCAGGGCGAGCGCGGTGGTCTTGCCCGCGCCGTTCGGTCCGAGCAGCGCCAGCACTTCGCCCGCGTGCACCTCGAGGTCGACCGAGTCGAGCGCGAGCACCTTGCCGTAGCGCTTGGTGGCTCCCTTGAGCCGCGCGATCACTTGTCGCTCGCGAACGGCGACGGGATCCACCGCGTCGATCGCCGGGTGCCGCTGCATGGATTGCGCCGATGCGTGATTCACGCCCGTCCTCCGCTGCCTGTGATGCAGCAACTCTGCGCGCGCGGGGATCCCTTCGGCAGTCGAGTCCGTCAGCTGTTGAACCTGATGCCTGTCATGTCCGGCGTGCGGGCCCTGGCGTGTTCCGGGCGGGTAGTGTCTTGGTTTGAACGGCCAAGCCCCGGGACCGCTCGTTTCAAACCGAGTCACTACCTCCGGGCGGCGGGGGTTACGCGGTGCAAACCCTCGTGTTATCATGATCGGTCATTTAAACGCTTGATTTATAAGCGCAAATTTTTGGTCGTGACCCGACCACACGACCCTGTCGGAGTTCTGTCATGTCCTCACTCGGCATTCTCGAATCGCTTCGCGCGGCCGGCGGAACCCGCATCACCCAGGGGCTCGACGACCGCACCATCGAAGCGTTCCTGGCGCGCGACGCGAGCCTTGGCGAAGCGATCGCAGCCGCCATGGCGGTACGCCGCGATCTGGACGCCGCCGGCAGCGGTTGGCTGGACCTCGACGAGTCCGCGCAGCTGACGCACGCGCAGGCCGATTTCCTCAATTTCTATCCCGAGGACGCGATCAACCACTACGTGCCGCTCGCCGCGCGCGGTCCCTGGATCGTCACGGCGAAAGGCGCCGTGGTGTACGACTGCGGTGGCTACGGCATGCTGGGTTTTGGTCACAACCCTCCGGCAGTGCTGAAGGCGCTGGCGAAGCCGCAGGTAATGGCCAATGTGATGACGCCCAGCAAGTCACACGTCGAGTTCGGCCGAGCGCTTCGACGCGAGATCGGACACACCCGCGGCGGTTGTCCGTACGCAAAATTCCTGTGCCTCAACTCGGGCTCGGAGTCGGTGTCGCTGGCCGGCCGCTTCGCCGACATCAACGCGAAGCTGATGACCGAGGCAGGTGCGCGACACGCGGGCAGGAAGATCACCCGCGCCGCCATCGCCGGCGGTTTCCACGGCCGCACGGAACTGCCGGGCCGGTATTCGGATTCGACCCGCCAGAACTACGTCAAGCACCTCGCGAGCTATGCGAACCAGCCGCCTGCGCTCGTCACCATCGCCCCCTACGACATCGACGGATTGCGTCGCGTATTCGCAGACGCCGACCGTGATGGACAGTTCATCGAAGCGCTGTTTCTCGAACCGGTGATGGGCGAAGGCAACCCCGGCCTCGCACTGACACCCGCGTTCTACGCCGAGGCGCGTCGACTGACGCGCGCGCACGGTTCACTGCTGTTGATCGATTCCATCCAGGCGGGGTTGCGCGCACACGGAGTGCTTTCGATCGTCGACTATCCGGGATTCGAGGAACTCGATCCACCGGACATGGAAACCTACTCGAAGGCGCTAAACGCGGGACAGTTTCCGCTGTCGGTTCTCGCCGTGACCGCCGACACCGCGGCGTTGTACCGCAAGGGCGTGTACGGCAATACGATGTCGACCAGCCCCCGCGCTGCCGACGTCGCGTGTGCGGTGCTGGGCGAACTCACGCCGGAGCTGCGCGCGAACGTGCGCGAGCGCGGCGCGGAATTCGTCGCCAAGCTCGACTCGCTCGCGGTCGAACTGGACGGCCTCATCACCGGCACGCAGGGCACGGGCCTGCTTTTCTCCTGCGGGCTGTCGCCGGAGTTCAAGTGTTACGGCACCGGCAGCACCGAGGAATACCTGCGTCAGCGCGGCTTTGGAGTGATTCACGGGGGTGTCAATTCGCTTCGTTTCACGCCGCACTTCGCGGTCACGAGCGCCGAAGTCGACCTCGTCATCGAAGGCGTGCGCGACGCGCTCCGCAACGGCCCGCGACTTGAGTCGGCGCCGGACGCGCGGCAAGTCGAGGAAACGGAACTCGCCGCGGTGGAGACCTGACATCCCCGCGAACCTCGAGCCGGGGTAGGATGAGGCTCGATCCCGAATTCGCCCGTGGCCATGACCTCGCCGCCTGCTCTTGATCTTCTGGACGGCATCGCGGTGTGCCGGTTTGCCGGGACGTTCCATATCCCACAGGCAGTCGAGTCCATTGCCCGCGCCATTGGCCACGCACGCGAGCAGGGACATGGCTCGCTCCTGATCGACACGCGGGGCATGCACGGATTTGGATCCCCGAGCGCGTCCACGCGGACGCAGATGGTGCGGATATGGGCAGAAGCCGCGGAAGGGCAGGTGACGATCGCCGTCATTGCACGCCGTGCCCTGATCGATCCCCAGAAGCTTGGAGTGATCGTGGCGGCCAGCTACGGCCTGATTGGCAACGTCTTCGAATCCGAGGCGGAGGCAATGGCCTGGCTCCGCGATCAGTGAGGCCGCTTTGGCTGCAGCGCAGCAGCTGCAGGGATCACGACGAAATGCTCTTGCCCGGCAACGGATTGCCAAACACCTGCTGCGGCACTTCCCACTCTCCCCCTGACAACGACCCTTCCCCTCTCCCAGCGGGAACGACTCTTTCCCTCGCCCAGCGGGAACAACCCTTTCCCCTCGCCCCGTGACAACGCGACTCTTTCCCTCTCCCAGCGGGAACGACGCTTTCCCCTCGCCCCGTGACAACTGGGAGAGGGTGGCGCGCAGCGCCGGGTGAGGGGCCGGCTGATCGACGGCGACGCCAGGCCTTTCCGCACTGCGGACGCTCCGGCCGGTGGTGACCGGCGGAAGGAATGATCCTCGAGCGGCCCTCGCCCGCCCTTCCCGAGGCGGATTACATCGCGGACCCGAGGAGACTCGACGCTGATCGGGCCGCCGGTTGAACCGGAAGACGGGTCAGCCGGGAAAGGCGGCTGGTGCCAGGACTGAAGACAACAGCTATCCAATGCGCGGAGGGCTTCGCTCGGTGGGGGTTCTGGTGCCGGGGATGAAGACAACAGCTATACAACTATCGGGGGGCTTCGCTCGGTGGGGGTTCTTCGTGGGTATTGGTCGGGGCGGCGAGATTCGAACTCGCGACCACCACACCCCCAGCGTGGTGCGCTACCAGGCTGCGCTACGCCCCGACTGTGTGGACCGCGGATTGTACGGGATCGGGGTCGGCTTGTGCTGGTGGCGAAGCAGGCCATGACGCCATGGGAACCATCAGCCGCCATGCATCCCCGCTTGTCCGGCAGTCTCGACGGCGAACGCAATCTGCAATGCAACCGCATCCGGTGCTATTGGCGGCCGGACTCGACTTGGATGAATTCCTGCATTTCCGTCTCGATACCCTCGCGCAGCTGCATGAGGCGCTGCGCGTAGGCGCAGAGGCGGCGCTGCTCCTCCGTCGACGGCGCGAAGTCGGGGACCGCGACGGGCTTGCCATGCTCGTCGAGCGCGACGAATACGATGACGCAGTGCGTCGTCTGCACGCGCGTTCCAGACATCGCATCGCTGGCCCAGACGTCGACCGCGAAATGCATGCTGGTGGAGCCGGTGAAAATCAGCCTTGCCCGGACTTCCACCACGTTGCCGATGAGGATCGGTGCGAGGAAGCGGATGCCCCCGACATACACCGTCACGCAGTAGCGGCCGCTCCAGCCCACGGCGGCAGCCCAGCCGGCCTGGTCGATCCACTTCATCACCATGCCGCCGTGAACCTTGCCGCCGAAATTGACGTCGGAGGGCTCGGCAAGGAAACGCAGCGTGATCTCGGATTTGCCCGCCATCGTCATCGGTGCCCCGCGCCATCAACCCTGGCGAATGTACGCCATTCCACCTGATCCGGGAGTCCGGGCGATTGAATCCGCCCGCAGCGAAAACACGGTCGCGAGGTTAGCCGACAGGGATCGGAGGAGGCGCGTTCCTGCAGGACTGCCAATGGTTCGAGCGCTTTCGGAAGCCGTCGATGGTGCCGTTCACATCCGGAGGGCCGCCGACATGCAGGCTGCCGCTGTCGATCTCAGACGTTGAACAGGAAATGCATGACATCGCCTTCCTTGACGACGTAACTCTTGCCTTCGAGGCGCAGCCGCCCGGCCTCGCGCGCGCCGGCTTCGCCCCGGTATCTGATGTAGTCGTCGTAGCCGATGGTTTCCGCACGGATGAAGCCGCGCTCGAAATCGCTGTGAATGACGCCGGCTGCCTGTGGTGCGGTCGAACCGGTCCTGACCGTCCAGGCGCGTACTTCCTTGGGACCGACCGTGAAGTAGGTCTGCAGTCCGAGCAGCCGGTAACCCGCGTGAATGACGCGGTCAAGGCCGGGCTCGTCGAGTCCCATGTCGTCGAGGAATACCCGGCGCTCGTCTTCGTCCAGCCGGGTCAGCTCGTCCTCGATCGAGGCGCACACCGCGACGACTTCGGCGCCTTCGGCGGCCGCGTGCTCCCGCACGCGATCGAGGAAGGGATTGTTGCGGAACCCGTCCTCGCGCACGTTGGCGATGTACATCACGGGCTTGAGCGTCAGCAGGAAGAGGTCGCGCAGCAGCGCGCGCTCGGCTGCATCAAGCTCCAGCGAACGCGCCGATTTACCTTGGTTCAGGACGGCCTGCACGCGAAGGAGCACGTCGCGCTTTGCCGCGGCTTCCTTGTCGCCCGCGCGCGCCGAACGCTCGGCCCGGTTGAGCGCCTTGTCCACCGCGTCGAGATCGGCAAGGGCCAGTTCGGTGTCGATGGTCTCGATGTCGGAGATCGGGTCGATCCTGCCCGCGACGTGCACGATGTCCTCGTGCTCGAAGCAGCGGACCACGTGCGCGATGGCGTCGACTTCACGAATGTGCGCCAGGAACTGGTTGCCCAGCCCCTCGCCTTTCGAGGCGCCCGCGACCAGGCCCGCGATATCCACGAACTCCATCGCAGTCGGGATCGTCTTCTGCGGCTTCGCGATCGAGACGAGCGCCTCGATCCGCTTGTCCGGAACCGCCACGATGCCCTTGTTGGGCTCGATCGTGCAGAACGGATAGTTAGCGGCCTCGATGCCGGCGCTTGTCAGCGCGTTGAAGAGTGTCGACTTGCCGACGTTCGGCAGACCGACGATGCCGCATTGGATTCCCATGTGTGCCTGCCGTGAGAGTGGTGTCTTGCAGAATCCGTCCCTTCCGCTGCGCAAACGGATGGGAAGAGCTTGCGGCTACCGCAACGCGCGCGTTCGTCACTCGCCCTTCGGCGTGTGGAGCGCCTTCATCGCGTCGCTGAACCTGCCGGCGACAGCAAGTGGTATCACCGAGAGCGCGTCATCGATGGCCTGCGCGATACAGCGATCGTCGGCCTGCGAGGCCCGGCCCAGCACCCACGGAGTCACGCGATCCTTGTGCCCGGGATGACCGATGCCCACCCGCAGGCGATGGAAGCGTCCGTGCCCCAGGACCTCCATGGTGTCGCGCAGCCCGTTCTGGCCGCCGTGGCCGCCGTCGAACTTGAGCCGGGCAATGCCGGCCGCCAGATCGAGTTCGTCATGCGCAACCAGCATTTCCGCGGGCTCGATCCTGAAGTAACGCAACGCAGTCCCGACCGCCAGGCCACTGCGATTCATGTAGGTCGAGGGCTTGAGCAGCCGCACCGCCTGTCCGTCGATCTCGATCTGGCAGGCGTTGCCGTGCAGCTTGCCCTCGGGACGCAGCACGGCGCGATGCGACTCCGCCAATGCGTCGATCAGGCGAAACCCCGCGTTGTGCCGGTCTTCCGCGTGCTCGGGGCCGGGATTGCCGAAACCGACGATGAGTCGCAAACCTGCCATGAGTCCTCGAATCTGCGCGGACCCGCACGCACACCGAGGCGATCCGGTTCATGCAAGTCAAGTGGAGTTGCAGTGCATGGCGCTGCGCGCCCGAGTACCCCACGCGCGCCAGCGAGGTCGCGCGTGGGGCCCTGCTCCGGGCGATGGCCTTCGCGAACATCCGGTCCTTGGGGGGCTACTTCTTCTCGCCCTCTTTCTTGTCGCCTTCCTTCTTTTCGCCTTCCTTCGCCCCGGCCTTGACCGCGCCTGCCGCCGGCACTGCGCCTTCGGCGATTTCCGGCTCGACCTCTTCCTCGATGATTTCCTCGTGCACTTCGTGCGCGGTGACGACCGTCTGGTCGTGTTCCTTGCCGAACTTCAGTTCCGGAATCTCGACGCCTTCCGGCAGCTTGATGTCGGACAGGTGCACGATGTCGTCGGTCTCGAGCGCCCCGAGGTCCACCTCGATGAACTCGGGAAGATCCCTCGGAAGACACGAAATCTCGATGTCGTTGAGGTTGTGGCTGATCACCACTCCCTTGATCTTTCCGGCCGGGCTTTCCTCCTCGTTGAGGAAGTGCAGCGGCACGCGCACGCGAATGGCCTGGTCGGCCCGGACGCGCTGGAAATCCAGGTGCATGAGCTGCGCCTTGAACGGATGACGCTGGAGGTCGCGCAGGAGGACCTGCTCCGACTTGCCGTCGATCTCTAGGTCGAGCAGCGCCGAATAGAACCACTCGTGTTGCGTGTGGCGCATCGTCTGGATCTGGTCGAGCTGGATCTTCACGGGTTCGCTGCCGCCCCCGTAGACGATGCCCGGGACCTTGCCCGCGTGACGCAGGCGGCGGCTCGCACCTTTCCCCCCGTCACTACGGCCTTCGGCCTTGATGTGGTGTTGTTGTGCCATTGCGTTTACCTCTGGTTGGAAGCCACTCGCGTGGCCGATGGTCCCCGCGCCGCGACCAGAGCGGGGGGTGAGAAGGAAATCGTCGCGCCACCGGCGCGACCCTTCGAACGCCCGCACACGGATGTGCGGGCTGGCGAGCGGCGCAGTGAAGCCTGCTTGCGACGCCCAGTTGCGAATTTCGCGCCTCGCGACGCACCCCACAAAACAGCTTCCTGCCTAATCGACGTACAGGCTCGATACCGACTGCCCGAACGCGATGCGGCGGATGGTCTCCGCCATGAGCTCCGCGACGCTGAGCTGCCGGATGCGCTTGCACGCACGGCCCTCGGCGGTCAGCGGAATGGTGTCGGTCACCACCATCTCGTCCAGTTGCGAACGCTCGATGTTGGCGATCGCGGGACCCGACAACACCGGATGCGTGCAGTAAGCAACTACTTTACGCGCCCCTCTTCCTTTCAATGCCGCCGCCGCGGCGCACAGGGTGCCGGCGGTGTCGACGATATCGTCGACCAGAACGCATATCTTGCCGTCCACGTCGCCGATGATGTTCATCACGACCGATTCGTTGGCACGTGGTCGCCGCTTGTCGATGATGGCCAGCTCGGCATCGTCGAGACGCTTCGCGATCGCTCGCGCGCGCACCACGCCGCCGACATCCGGCGACACCACGATCAGTCCATCGGTCCCCTGCGTCCGCCAGATATCGGCGAGCAGCAGCGGCGATGCATACACATTGTCGACCGGCACATCGAAAAATCCCTGGATCTGGTCCGCGTGCAGATCGACGGTGAGCACCCGGTCGGTGCCAACCGTCGAAAGAATCTTCGCGGCGACCTTCGCGGTGATCGGGACGCGAGTGGAACGCGGTCGCCGGTCCTGCCGCGCATAGCCGAAGTACGGCAACACCGCGGTGACCGTGCCGGCCGATGCACGCTTCATCGCATCGATCAGCACCACCAGCTCCATGAAATTTTCTGCTGTGGGCGCGCACGTCGGCTGGATGACGTACACCTCCTGTTTCCTGACGTTCTCCTCTATCTCGATCTGCGCCTCACCATCCGAGAACTTGCCCACCAGCGCCTTGCCGAGCGGCATGTTCAATTCACGACAGATCGCCTGGGCAAGCGGTCGGTTGGCATTGCCCGAAAAGATCAGGATGCCGTCGGAGTCGCTGTTGGATGCCTGCGCCACCGGACGATCTCCAGCGAAATTGCCAATATTCGCGTCTGCACCGGCGACCCGCCGCCGGGCGACCACTCCGGAATCGACACGCCCGCGATCCCGCTCGCCGGGCCTTGCGAGTCGCGCAGTCTAGTCCACCCTCGCTCGGGATGCCCGCTCGCGGGGAGACCGGTGGGGTGGGTGGGGGCGTTCGGAGTAGCTGCCCGTTGATCTCGAAGTGCCCGTTTCAGCGGTCACGAAAGGCGATTCTGCCTTCCTACCGCATCACGGCCTATTGCTCCATCTGTCCGTTCTTCGCAACTAGTGGCTGGGACGGAAGGATTCGAACCTTCGAATGCGGGAATCAAAATCCCGTGCCTTAACCGGGCTTGGCGACGTCCCAAAATTCAGTCTGTTGCCGGATTTCCCTCCGATAATCTCCGCAGCGCCCGATGCAGCGGGGACTCCCGAACGCCCCTCGCGACCCAGGACTGCCAGCGACCGGGCGTCTGCGCCAACACCGCGTCCGCCTGGTCCTTGCGCGAAAACGCGGCGAAAACGCTGCTGCCGCTGCCGCTCATGCGCGCCGGCGCGAACTCCGCGAGCCAGGTCAGCGCTTCATCGATGGCAGGTGCGAGCCGCGTGGCGACCGGCAGCAGATCGTTGTGGAAATCCTGCTGATCCGCGGCCAGGAAGCCCGAAATTGTCACGGGCAGCGTGTCGCGTGTCAAACCCGGGTCCCGGAAAACTTCCGCGGTCGATACCGCAACGCCCGGAAAAATCACCAGGTACCAGCACTCCCCTATCGGCAGCGGAGTGAGCATTTCGCCCACGCCTTCGGCCCACGCGGTTCGCCCGAGTACGAACAGCGGGACGTCTGCGCCGAGACCGAGGCCGATCTCGGCGAGCTTGCCCGCACCGGCGCCCAGTCGAGCGAGCCAGTCGATACCCAGCAGCACGGTGGCCGCATCACTGCTCGCGCCGCCGAGACCTGCGCCGCTGGGAATGCGTTTCTCGATGCCGATGTCGACGCCCCAGTCTCCGTCGGTCGATGCCTTCAGCATCAAGGCCGCGCGCAGAGCAAGATTCGCCTCGTCGGCCGTACCCGGAACGGATTTCAGCAGTCGCACGACACCGTCGTCGCGCAATCGGAGTGTGACCTCATCGCCGAAATCGAGCAGCTGGAAAACCGTCTGGACCTGGTGGTAGCCATCCGCGCGTCGGCCCGTGACGTGCAGGAAGAGATTGAGTTTCGCCGGTGCCGGCAACACCAGCTCCGGTGGACTCATCAGTGTCAGTCCCGGATCCGCCACTCGGAGATGGCGAGACGCACCTTGTGTGGCGCGCGATCGGCGCGCAGGCGTGTTGGCAGGGCAACCGTCGCCTGCTCGTCGTAGTCGACATACTCGACGGTCCAGCCATCCGTCGATCGCAGGCGCGCCGGCAATCCGCTGGCGCGGAGTTCGATGCGATCACCCGGCGCGTGAGCGAGCCCGAACAACCAGTGCCGGAGCGCATTGAACGGCATGAGCCAACCGGTCTCACGCAACATCAGCGCTTCCGCATCGTCACCGCGAACGCCGCCCGCGCGCGTTCCCTGCAGATGCCAGCCGCGACCGTCCGAGCCCGACAGCTGCCACGTCTGACCGGTCACCGGGGCACGCATGACGATGTCGGCGTGGCCTGCGGTCTGTTTCCACTCGATCCGTGCGGACCCACCGTCGCTGCCATTGCTGACCGCGACGCGGCCGTCGAACGACCAGTCGCGGATGCGATCGATGTCGGTACGCCGCTCGGCTTGCGCTGCATCGACTGCCGACTCCGATCGCGGCAGCACGCGATTGCCGGCGCAGCCCGCGAGCAGGACCGCCAATGCGATCGCCACCGATCGCGGCGCGAAATCCACCACGCGGGACGTTCGCGCCACCTCCGGCAACCTGCCCGTGCGCCCAGCCTGGCGCGGAGCAGATCGACACGCCTGCAGTCGATGTGGCGCCGATACACCGCCCTGTCCGGTCATTTTTCGAGGCGGGCACGGGTCGCCGCGAGCACCTTGTTGTCCTCGTCTCGCTTCGCTGCAGCCTCCCACACCTTCCGCGCCCCGGACCTGTCGCCAGTGATCCAGAGGACTTCACCGAGGTGCGCGCCGACTTCCGGATCGGGCTGCATCTCCCATGCGCGTCGCAGGTGCTCGAGCGCCTGTTCATTGCGACCCAGCCGATACAGCACCCATCCCATGCTGTCGATGATCGCGGCTTCGTCGGGCTTCTGCTCGAGCGCACGTTCGATCAGCTCGAGTGCTTCCTCGTGGCGGTCAGTGCGATCGGCGAGCGTGTAGCCGAGCGCATTCAGGGCATCGGGATCTTCCGGATTCTTCGCAAGCATGGCGCGAAGATCGGTCACCGCCGCATCCACGCGATCGATCGATTCGAGGTAAACGGCCCGCGCATAAACGAGCTGCGACTGGTCCGGCAACAGGCGCATGGCCTGGTCGTAGACCGCGAGCACCGCTTCGGGCTTCGCGTCGGTGCGCAGGATCTCCGCTTCCAGCATGTAGCTTTCCGCCAGCCTCGAGGGATCTTCGATGCCCGCAGCCCGGAGGTCGCGCACCATCGTCAGTGCCTGCTTGCCTTCGCCGAGCTCGTTCCTGAGGATGGCCACGCGGAACTGCGCGGGCAGGAAGCGCGGATCGGTCGCACCGATCTCGCCGTACCAGCGCAGGGCAGCCTTGCGGTCGTGGAGGAGCTCGGCGAGGTTCGCGAGCAGCTCCAGCCTTGTTGCAGGATGCGGCTGCTCGAGTTTCTGCAGGGCTTCATGAATTTCGCGCAGGCGTTCGTTGTCGTTTGCCCGCGCCGCATACGCTGCCCGGGCCGCCAGCAGGTCGTCACTCACCGGCTGGCTCCGCAGCAGGCTGTCCGCCTCCGCGTGTTCGCCGGCGTTGGACAGCATCGCCGCGTAGTTGAGTCGAAGCGAGGTGTCGTCCTTGCTGACAGCGAGAGCGCGGTCCATGTCTTCGCGCCCTCCGTCCACGTCGCGCGCGGTGAATCGCAAGTGCGCGCGCCAGACGCGTGCGTCGGCGTCATCCGGAGCGAGTGCGACCGCGGCATCGGCGAGGCGCGAGGCGCGAGA
>JBGTIG010000020.1:0-6168 GCA_041745755.1 Lysobacterales bacterium | reverse complement strand
GTGCTCAAGCGCATCTACGACGACACCGCCGCGCACTGGGACGAATATGCGATGGCCGAGCAGCTGCTCGACATCGAGCAGAGCTTCCAGCTCTGGCGCTTCCGGCACATGAAGACCGTCGAACGGATCATCGGTTTCCGTCGCGGCACCGGCGGCAGCTCGGGCGTCGGCTTCCTGAAACAGGCCCTCGAATTGACCTTCTTCCCGGAGCTGCTGGACCTGCGCACCGAGCTCGGCGCCCCGCCGCCGGCGTAGAAATGCGACGGGTTCCACGAACCTGAACCCCGGACGCGTGCTGCGTTGCAGCATCGCGACTTCGGGGTTTGACGCCAGCCGGGCGTGCGGGTTACATCTGACCGGTCATTTCCAGGAGTCATCGCATGGCCGAGGCACGAGATATCCCGCCCGAAGCACCCCTTCCCGCCTTCGGGCAACTGATGGGCCATCCGCGCCCGCTGTGGATGCTGTTCATGACCGAGTTCTGGGAACGCTTCGCGTTCTACGGAATCCGCTGGGCGCTGGTGCTCTACATCGTCGCGCAGTTCCACGCCGGCAGCGGCACGGGCGAGGCCAGCGCCAACCAGATCTACGGCGCCTACCTCGCGCTGGTCTATGCGGTGGCGATCTTCGGTGGCTACGTCGCCGATCGGGTGATCGGCTACCAGCGCTCGATCCTTGTCGGCGCAGTGATCATGGCCGCGGGACTGTTCCTGATCGCATGGCCGGATGAGCAGCTCTTCAAGCTCGGACTCGCGACCATCATCGCCGGCAACGGCCTGTTCAAGCCGAACATCTCGACCATGGTCGGCAAGCTCTACTCCGTCGGCGACGGGCGCCGCGATTCCGGCTTCACCATCTTCTACATGGGTATCAACCTCGGCGCGATGATCGCCCCGATCCTCACGGGCTGGCTTGCGAGCCGGATCTTCGGCAGCGAAGCGCTTCCCGATTACAAGGTGGTGTTCATCGCGTCCGGCTTCGGCATGCTGGTGTCACTGGTGTGGTTCTGGTTCGGACGTCGCCAACTCCAGGGCGTTGGGCGCCCGCCGGTTGGGGGCGAGAGCGGCACGCGCGTGCTGCTGACTGCGATCGGGGCGATCGCGGCCATTCCGGTGCTGTACTTCCTGCTCTCGCTCGGGGCCAGCACGCTGCAGTGGATACTGCTTGCACTGTTCCTGGGTCTCGGCGCCATGCTCCTGGTGGAGGGCATTCGCGAAGGCTCCGTGCAGCGCGACATGGTGATCGCAATGCTCATCATCTTCGCGTTTAACGTGCTGTTCTGGATGTTCTTCGAACAGGCGGGCAGCTCCTTCAGTTTCCTCTCCGACAAGATCGTGGATCGCGAATTCGCCAACGGCTTCGTCTGGCCGAATGCGTGGTTCCAGTCGGTGAACTCGCTCGCGATCATCACGCTCGCCCCCCTGCTGGCGTGGCTGTGGGTCGCGATGGGCAGGAACAATCCTTCCATCCCGCGCAAGTTCAGCCTCGGCCTCATCTTCAACGGCGTCGCCTTCGCGCTCCTCATGTTCGCGTTGTCGTCGCTGGTCGACGATGCCGGCAAGATTCCGTTCTGGACGCTTTTCATGGTCTACGTCATCCAGTCCGTGGGCGAACTCTGCCTGTCGCCGATTGGGCTTTCCATGGTGACCAAGCTCGCGCCCGTCAAGTTGGTCGGCTTCGGCATGGGTGGCTGGTTCCTCTCCACCGGCATCGGCAACAACCTGTCCGGCATTTTCGCCAGCCATGTCAGCGGCACGGAGGGCATGAGCGTGGCGTCTGCCTTCGACGGCTACACCTTCGGCTTCTGGGCGCTGATGATCCCGGGAGTGCTGCTGTTCCTCATCGCCCCCCTCATCCAGAAGCTCATGCATGGCGTGAAATAACGCATGCACCTTTCGCTCAGCGCTCATGCAGCTATTCCTGCGTGCGCCCACGAGTGGCCCGTCAAGCTTGTTACGCCCCTCTGGGACGTTCGCAATTGAACATACTGGAGCGCATCAGGACCTTCATACAGCCGGAGGCGCGCGAGAGGCGGCGCGTCGCGCTGAACGCACTCGGTGCGATCAAGTCGGAATCGGCGTACTTGACCCGCGCGAGACAAGAAGTCGCGCGTTTCGAGCACGAGTGCGAAATCCACGAGCTGCCGCCCATCTTCAACTACTGGTCCAACACGCACTTGCGCCCGATCTGCGAATCGCTGGGCTTCTCTTTTCCGGAGGACTTCTACGCAAAGGAGATCGTTCGGCGCGCCGTGACGGGCGGCACCACGCGGATCCTCAGCATCGGTGCGGGTAATTGCGATACCGAAGTCCGCATCGGAAAACTGCTGATCGAACGCGGATTTGCCGACTGGTCGATGACGTGCCTGGACCTGACCAACGCCATGCTCGAGCGCGGCAAGGCGGATGCGCAGCGCGAAAGCATGCTCGATCGATTCGCATTCATCCACGCCGATTTCAACGCCTGGCAAGGCGATGGCGCGCGCTTCGACCTTCTCATCGCCAATCAATGCCTGCACCACGTCGTCGAACTCGAGCGACTTTTCGACAACGTGCCGCGATGGCTGCGACCCCGCGGAGCACTTCTCACCGCCGACATGATCGGGCGCAATGGACACATGCGCTGGCCCGAAGCGCGCGCGCTGGTCGACGACTTCTGGGAGGAGCTGCCGCGCGAATACCGATACAACCGCCCGCTCCGCCGACAGGAGGACCGGTTCGAAGACTGGGATTGTTCTGTCGAAGGCTTTGAAGGCATCCGCAGCCAGGACATCCTGCCACTCATGTGCGAGCGCTTCGGTTTCGAACTGTTCCTCGGATTCGGCAACATCATCGATCCGTTCGTCGATCGCTCGTTCGGCTGGAACTTCGATGCCGATGCGACGTGGGATCGCGAGTTCATCGATCGCGTGCATGCTGCGGACGAGGCCGCACTCGACGCCGGCACCATCACGCCCTGCCACATGTTCGCCGTGGCGACCCTCGATCGTGCCGCCCGCCTGCGCGTGTGGAAGTCGCGCACCCCCGAGCGTTCGATACGTTGGCCCGAGCAGATCCATCGAATGGGGCGGTAGCGCGCAGCACCTGCGCGAGTTCGCAAGTGCTTGTCGCAAGCGCCGCTCCGTCACCCGAAAAGCGTGCGTCGGCACTCCTCGAATGGTTTTCCGTACCCGCGTCAACCGGCGAACCGGTCGAGACCTTTTTCAGCCTGCGCCCGTTCGTAGTCACCCATACCGCGCGCCACCGCGCGGTAGCGCTCAATCAGCGCCGGGTCGGCAGGCATGCGCGCCGCGGTCTGCACGAGTACCGCGCGCTTCTCGAAATCGGATTGCATTTCGTCGACCGACTCGAGAATCGCGCCGGCGAGGCGTGCGTCCACCGAGCCCTCGTCCAGCAAGCCCAGCAGTGACTCGCGCCGCTCAAAGTCCGAATCGATGCTGCGGGTTGCCGCAACGTACGCCAGGGCGAGCGCGGGTGCCCGCGCGGCGTGCGATGCATACTCGGTGAGCGCGGAACGCTTCTCGAAATCGCTGCCCATCGCGGGAATCGCGGAAATCGCGGCGGCGCGGAGCGCCCTGCTGCCGGCGGAGCCCTTCGCCACCGCAACCACTGCTTCCCGCCGCTCGAAGTCCGACTTCATCGTGGCGAGCACGGCGACCCATTGGGCGGCGACTTCGGGCTCGTCCGCGAGCCTCGGCGCAAGCACTTCGAGCACGCTGCGCTTCTCGAAATCGGACCTGAGGGCCGCAACGACCCGCAGCAGCGAGACTTGTTGGGAGGGAACGAGGGTCTGGGTTTCGACGAACGTGGCGAGCACGGAGCGCCGCTCGAAATCGGATTCGATCGACCGGGTGAGTCCCAGTGCACGATCAAACTGCGCCGCGTCGAGTGCACCGAGGGATGCGAGCGCCTGGAGATAGGTGCGGCGCGCGAAATGTCCCTGGATGCGTGCAGTCTCGATCAGCACGCCGTCGACCCCCGACCGCGAGTGGATGCGGGCGACGCGCGCGTCCGCATCGAACGCCGACTCCCGAATCAGCGTCGGGATCGCCGCGGCCACCCACGCCCGGCCCGCCGCATCGAGCGGCTGTGCGCGCCCGTTCACTTCGTAATTGCGCGCAATCCGGTTGCCGTCACGCACGAATTCGATGCGGCGCGCGACCCCGTTGATGGTCTGCTCGATCCACGCCTCGCCGCCCCGGCCGAGCGACTCGATATCGGTCTCCGCCTGGTTGAAAGTCACGTCCCCGCGGATCTCCGCCGCGAGATGCAGGCCGTTGTCGTTGATATCGGCCTTCAGGTGCCGCTCTCCGAAGGTGCCACGTCCCGTTTCGATCAGGGTGCCGTGTTTGGCGGTCGCGCCGGTCACGACGATGACGGGCAGGATGACCAGAGCCCCGAAGGCCACAGCTGCAAGACCCAACCAGTGCCGCAACTTCAATGCAGTTTTCATCTGTCGCTCCTCGAGAATGCGTTCGATACGATGGAGGACGGAGGCGTTGCCGACCATGGGTACCGCCAGGGAGAGCTCGCGCCCGGGCACCAGCTCCTGTGCACACCGGAACAGGGACTGGGCCAGCGCATGGCGATTGCCGGTGGCGCTGATCGCCCAACCGTCCGCACCGAGTTCGGCAAGCGCGCCGAGCCGGCGGGCGGCGAGTCGATTGAGGGGCTGGAACCAGAAGATCGCGCACAGCGCGGCAGCAACGCAACGCCAGGTCGGATCGCGTCTTGCCAGGTGGCCGAGTTCGTGCGCGAGCGTGGCCTCGAGCGGCGGCGAGAATCCGTCGCGCAGAGACCATGCCGGAAGAGTCAGCACCCACCCGGGGTTTGCCGTCGGGCTGCCGGATTCCGGATCCTCGACGATCCGAGGCGCCGACAGGCCGTGCGCCGCGCTGAGTTTCGCGACGCATGCAACCACGCGCACATCGCGACAGGGTTGGAGCCTCGCCACTTCCGCGCGACGCCGTGAGAGTTCGTGCAGGATCCGGAAGATGCCGACCAGCGCCACCGCGAACCACGCGAGCGCGAGCCAGCCCGCAAATTCAGCGACGACTCGCGGCATTTCCAGTTGCAGTCGCGGGGGCATTGCAGGCAGGGACCGATCGCCCTGCGACAGGCTGACGGTACCAACCCCTTCCTCGCGATTCGCTGAGGCTGACACGGATCCGGAAACCTGCCGGGGCGTTGCGCCCACCACTACGCCCTTCGAAGGCTCCGGAGAAAGTGCGCCCGCGGCCTGCCTCCCACCCATCGACCCGAAAGCCCCGGAGCCCGGTGGCAGCAGCAGTGGCGCGGAGGCGGTGACCAGGCCTGCCAGAAGGGCGGCGCGCCAAAGAAGCTCGCGCCCGGCGACGCTGCGCACGACTCCACTTCTCTCCACCAACCACGCCGAGCACAGCAACACTGAGCTGTGCACGAGGTAATTGGCGAGCAGTTCCAGCACTGCGCTCACGGTGCGTCGCCCGCTTTGCGCAGTAGACGCTCGATCCGCGCAAAGTCCGCGCTGTCGACCTCATCCTCGCGTACCAGGTGCGCCACCAGCGCGCCCGCGTCGCCCTCGAACAAGCTGCCCAGCAGGCTGCCGACCATCGAGCGTCGCACCTGGGCTTCGCTTACGCGTGCGCGATAGGTCAACTGTCGACCGTCCCGCTTGACGGCGACAAGGCCGCGCTTCTCGAGCCGCGTCAGCAATGTCGCGACGGTGGTATGGGCGAGGCCGCGCGGGTGCTCGACCGCCTCGACCACCGCGGCGGTACTCGATCCCGGTTGCTCCCACAGCACCCGCATGACCGAAAGCTGGAGCCCGCTCAGGGAAATCTCTGCCGGCTTCGCCATGATCGCCTCTACAAGTGTAGTACTACAGTTGTAGAACATATTTCGGCGAGCGTCAATCGCCGGAAGTCATGCACCCGTTCGAGATGCCTACGCCAGCAGATGGCGGAGGTTGGGCAGGTATTTCTCGGCGGAGCCGGTGTTGACGGCGACGACGCGTTCGCCGGCGCGGAGGAGGCCGCGGTCCAGTAGCTGCGGCAGTGCCGCGAGACACGCGGCGCCTTCGGGTGAGATCCAGAGGCGATCGTCGCGCCAGACGCGCGCGAGTTCGCGCGCGATGTCGGATTCGCTCACCGCGAGCGCGGCGCCGCCGCTCGCGCGGATGATCTCGAGC
>JBGTIG010000019.1:0-2889 GCA_041745755.1 Lysobacterales bacterium | reverse complement strand
GATCAGCCAGGGAAACCGCGCATCGTCCATCAGCCGCACACTCGACAATGCCAGATCGCACACAGGATGCGAGTCCCCGCGCAGTCGGGAGTCCATTTCGAAGTCTCGCATCGGTCCTCTTTCTGTGTTGGAGATCTAGTTGTGGGAGCGGCTCCAGCCGCGACGCAGAAATGCCGCGGGCCGTTGTCGCGGCTGGGGCCGCTCCTACAACAAACTGCACCCATTGCAAGGTGTCACAGCTGCTGGGTCCCACAACTGCGAGGTCCGACAACGGTGCGGTCCAGCCGTAGTGCCGGCCTATAATCCGGGGATGTCATCTGCAGCCGTGCCCAGAGTGGGATTCGTCAGCCTGGGTTGCCCCAAGGCGCTGGTCGATTCCGAGCGCATCCTGACCCAGCTTCGCAGCGAGGGCTACGCGATCGCGCCGAGCTACCAGGATTCGGATGTCGTGGTCGTCAACACCTGTGCGTTCATCGAGAGCGCGATCGCGGAGTCGCTGGACGCGATCGGCGAGGCAATCGCGGAGAACGGCAGGGTCATCGTCACCGGTTGCCTCGGCAAGCGCGCTGACGTGATTCGCGCCGCGCATCCCGATGTGCTCGCGATCAGCGGACCGCAGGATTACGCGAGCGTGATGCATGCGGTGCACGAAGCGCTGCCCCCGCGCCGCGATCCCTTCGTCGATCTCATGCCCGCGACCGGCGTCAAGCTCACGCCACGCCACTACGCCTATCTCAAGATTTCCGAAGGCTGCAATCACCGCTGCAGCTTCTGCATCATTCCGAGCCTGCGCGGCGACCTGGTGTCGCGGCCGGTCGACGAGGTGCTGCGCGAAGCGGAAAAGCTCGTGGCGAGCGGCGTGCGCGAGCTGCTGGTGATCTCGCAGGACACCTCGGCTTACGGCGTGGACCTCAGGTATTCGACGCGCGAGTGGCGCGGGCGCGACTACGCCACGCGCATGACCGCCCTCTGCGAAGGCCTGGCCGAGCTTGGCGCGTGGGTGCGCCTGCACTACGTGTATCCCTATCCGCACGTCGACGACGTCATCCCCCTGATGGCGGAAGGAAAGCTGCTGCCGTATCTGGACATGCCGCTGCAGCACGCCAATCCGCGCCTGCTCAAACTCATGAAGCGCCCCGCGGCGAGTGCGAAGGCGCTCGATCGCATCCGGGCGTGGCGCCGGGCGGTTCCGCACATCGCGCTGCGCAGCACCTTCATCGTCGGCTTTCCCGGCGAGACCGAAGCCGAGTTCGTGGAGCTGCTGGAGTTTCTGGACGCGGCAGAGCTCGATCGTGTGGGTGCGTTCGCCTATTCGCCGGTGAACGGCGCCGCGGCCAATGCATTGCCGGATCCCGTTCCGGAGGACGTGAAGCAGGATCGCCTGGCGCGCTTCATGGCGAAGCAGGCGACGATCAGTGCCGCACGCCTCGCGGCCCGCGTGGGACGCGAGGAAAGCGTGCTGGTCGACACGATCGTGGGTCCGCTGGCGATCGCGCGTTCGAGCGCGGAGGCACCCGATATCGACGGCACGGTGCAGATACAGGACGGCGCGGAGCGTGCGTTGCGACCCGGGGAGTTTGCGCGCGTGAACATCATCGGCGCAGGGGAGCACGATCTGTATGCGATGGTGGCCGCCTGATGCCGCTTGCGCGGTTTGTTGCCGACTGCCGCGAGGCGTAGCATTGAGCGATGAAATCCGTGCCGACATGCTTGTTCGTGCGGAGCCCTTCAAGTTTCGACGCGCTCGACAATCCCGGCGTCAAGGTGCATCCGTCATGGCTTCTGGTCAGGGCTGCGGGCTTTGGGGACTGCGGATGAATTGCGTTCAACCGGGACCCGGCTGCCATTTCAGGGAGATGAGAGATGTCTGCGCCCGATAACGCGCCGCCTGCGGTCGCGACCAACGAAGCGGTACGAGCAGAGAGCCCCGCCAAAGCCGCGGGTACCGACGGAGCAGGGGCCGGCGTCGCGCCTTCGGCCCCGGCGTGGGTGATCCAGCGCCACCGGCTGCCGGTGCGAATCATGCACTGGATCAACGTCCTGTGCCTGGTGGTGATGCTCGGCAGCGGCCTGCAGATTTTCAACGCCCATCCCGCGTTGTACTGGGGTCATCAGTCGACGTTCGACGATCCCTGGGTCAAGCTCAGCGCGCGCAACGTTCCGGGCGAGGGGCTCCGCGGGGAGACGCGCATCGGTGATGCGCGATTCGACACCACCGGCGTGCTGGGCGCGTCGCGCGACGCAGATGGCGCACTGCACGCCCGCGGATTCCCCGCGTGGTCGACGCTGCCTTCGCTCAAGAACCTGGCGAAGGGCCGCGACTGGCACTTCGCGTTCGCCTGGATTTTCCTGGTCAACGGCGCGCTGTATCTGCTCTGGACGTTCGCGAGCCGACACTTCACCCGCGATCTCCTGACCACCCGCGCGGATCTCCGCGGCATCGGGCGATCCGTCGTCGATCACCTGCGGTTCCGGCATCCGCAGGGCGAGGATGCGATCGCCTACAACGTGCTGCAAAAGCTGTCGTATCTCGCGGTCATCCTGGTGCTCGGTCCCGGCGTCGTGCTGATGGGTCTCGCGATGTCGCCGTATCTCGGCCCGTCGCTCGACTGGATGATCCAGCTGGTGGGAGGGCGCCAGTCGGCGCGCACACTGCACTTCCTGATCGCACTCGGCTTCGTGCTGTTCGCGCTGGTCCACGTGTTCGAGGTGATCGTCACGGGCTTCTGGAACAACCTGCGCTCGATGATCACTGGACGGTACGTGGTACCGGAAGCAGATCCCGTGGAAGCGGACCCGCCGCCTGCAGAAGCGGCAGGCGCGGAGGCGACCCATGGCGCGCGGTGACCGACGGGGGTTCCTGGCACGAGCGGGCGCGGCGGGCGGCGC
>JBGTIG010000018.1:0-6156 GCA_041745755.1 Lysobacterales bacterium | reverse complement strand
GCGTCCATTTCAGCGACCAGCTGGTCCTTGGTCTTGCGCGGGTCCGGCCAGTCAGCGCGCTCCTTGAGCATGATGAAGGTGTCGGCGACGGACGGCGGCATCGGATCGGTGGCGATTTCCGCGGTGCCGAGCTTGGCGACGACGATGTCGACTTCAGGGAATTTCTTTATCCGTGCCTCGAGCTGTACCTGCATGCCGACGGCCTGCGAGAGACTGGTGCCCGGGATGCGCAGTGCATGCAAGGCGATGTCGCCTTCGTCGAGGTTCGGAATGAACTCCGTGCCAAGTCGGGTCGCGAGCAATCCCGCCAGTACCGTCAACACTGCGGCGCCGGCAACGACGGCAACGCGCAAGGACAGCGCGCCACGCAGCAGCGGCGCGTACAGGCGCGTGAGTCCGCGCATGACGCGCGTTTCCTGCTCCGCGACCTTTCCCGTCACGAACTGTGCGACGGCGGCCGGCACGAAAGTGAGCGAGAGTGCCATCGCCGCGGTCAGTGCGATGACGACGGTAAAGGCCATGGGATGGAACATTTTTCCCTCGACGCCGGTGAGCGCGAAAATCGGCAGGTACACCGCGGCGATGATGAAAAGCCCGAACAGGCTGGGTTTGATCACTTCCGCGCTCGCGCTGGCGGCCAGCTCGAAGCGTTCCTCGCGCGACAGCAAACGACCGAGGCGATGTTGCGACTCTCCAAAGCGCCGCAGGCAGTTCTCGACGATGATGACCGCGCCGTCGACGATGAGCCCGAAATCGAGGGCGCCCAGACTCATGAGGTTGGCGGAGACACGATTTTCGACCATGCCGGTAATGGTCAGCAACATGGTCACGGGAATGACCGCGGCGGTGATCAGCGCAGCACGGAGATTGCCGAGCAGCAGGAACAGCACCACCACCACCAGCAGTGCGCCCTCCAGCAGATTCTTGCGAACCGTCGCGATGGTGCGGTCGACAAGATCGGTCCGGTCGTACACGGCTTCTGCGCTGACGCCTTCCGGCAAGCCCGCGTCGATGGCCTTGAGTTTCTCGCCGGCGCGCTGCGCCACCGCGCGGCTGTTTTCGCCGACCAGCATGAACACGGTGCCCAGAACCACCTCGTGGCCGTCTTTAGTCGCGGCACCGGTGCGAAGCTCGCTGCCTTCGACCACCTCCGCGACATCGGACAGACGCAGCGGCAGCCCGTCGAGATTCGCGACTACGATCTGGCGAATACCTGCCGCATCCGCGACCTGGCCCGGAACGCGAATGAGGTACTGCTCGCCCGAACGCTCGATGTAACCGGCGCCGACGCTGGCGTTGTTGCGCCCGACCGCGTCGAGCACGTCCCGCAGCGTGAGGCCATACGCAAGCAGCTTCGAAGGCTCGGGCGTGATGTGGAACTGGCGTACGAAGCCGCCGACTGTGTTGACGTCGGTGACGCCCTTCAGGTGCCGTAACTGCGGTCGCACCACCCAGTCCTGCAACGTGCGGAGTGCGGTGGGCGTCCACGGCTTGCCCTCGGCATCGACGGCGCCCCGCGCCGCCTCGACGGTGTACATGAAGATCTCGCCCAATCCCGTAGCCACGGGCCCGAGACTCGGCTCGATCCCCGCGGGCAGCTGAGCGGCGGCCTGCTGCAAGCGCTCCGCCACCTGCTGTCGGGCGAAGTAGATATCGGTGCCGTCCTCGAAGACCACGGTGACCTGCGACAGGCCGTAGCGCGAGATGGAGCGGGTGTACTCCAGCCGCGACAGACCCGCGAGCGCGGTCTCGACCGGAAACGTCACGCGCTGCTCGGCCTCGAGCGGCGAATAGCCCGGTGCCTCGGTGTTGATCTGCACCTGCTCGTTGGGGATGTCGGGCACGGCGTCGATCGGCAGGCGGCTGGAGTTCCAGACACCGAGCGCCGAGGCCCCGAGGACCAGGAGCAACACCAGCCAGCGGTGCGCGATGGCGGTGCGGATGATGCGTTCCAACATACTCATTCCTCTCGTCCGGCCATCGCGCGACGCACGCTGGCGTTCGTCGGGTCGCGCGCCGGTGGCTCGAAAGCGACCCGGCTCTGTCAGTGGTCGTGGCTGGCGCCGGATTTCTCGATATCGGCCTTGATCAGGAAGCTCTGCTCCGCGACGTAAGGCGTGCCGGGCTTTATCCCTTCCAAGACCTCCACTCGCTCGCCATCGCGTGCGCCCAGTTCGAGCATGCGTACCTCATACGTTTCGCCGACCTGCGCGAACACCACGGTGAAATCGCGAAACCGCTGCAATCCCGGTTCCTTGACCGTGATGGGCACGCTTCGCTCGGCCACCGCCACCTCGGCGGACACGATCATGCCGGGACGCCATTGGCCGTCGGGGTTGTCGACGCTGGTGCGCGCAACGACGCTCTGACCCTGCGTGGCCAAAGGCAGCAGCGAGTCGATCACCGCGTCGGTCTCCGCATCGCCGGTGGTGGACTTGATCCGGACCGACTGTCCTGCCGCAAGACGACCCGAATCCTTGCCGATGGCGTTGAGCTCGATCCACACCTTCGAGAGATCGGCGATCTCGATCAGGGCGTTGTCGCCGGCGACGTCCCCGACATTGGTCGTACGCGCCAGCACCACCCCATCGATCGGCGCGGTGACGGTGTAGCTGCGCATGCTGTCGTTGCCTTCGACCACGAGTAGCGCCTGGCCGCGACGGACTTTATCGCCCTGTTGCACGTGTACGGCGCGAACAATGCCGGGAAAACGCGCCCTGACCTCGGCGCGACGGTTGGTGTCGAGCGCCACCCGACCCATGACGCTCACGGTGTCCCGGATGACAGCGGGTCCAGCGATGTCGATCCCGACGCCGGCCTCCGTTGCTACCGCCTTCGGGATCGTGGTGCGGCCCTCGTAGGACTCGTACGCCCATGCATGGGACTTGCCCGCGTGCTTCGCGGTCACCTTGACGTCGAAGGAGTGCGGCTCGGTTACGGTGCCGCTACCGACCAGATAGTCGTTCTCGGCCTTGAAGGTGAAGTGGTTGGCCTCGCCATCGAGGCGCTTGAGATCGACGGTGGCATCGACCCCGGCCGGTGCCAATGGTTTGTCGGCCTCGTATGCATACAGCCGATACTGCGGCGGAACGCCGGTCTCGAAGATCGTCACCTCGATCGCGAACTCGCCGTCGCGCAACATCCTGCCGCGATGCGGCCCGCGCTCGTATTCCGCGGCGGTGGCCACGGTGCTTTGCGCCGGTTCCGCGTTGCCGCTCGGGGTCGAATCCCCGCACGCGAGGATCGACAGGGAAAGCGTCGCAACGAGTAGGGGGCGAACGATCATGGCGTGGTTTCCGTAGCGACGGCGGTGAGGCGGTCGATCTCGACCAGCCGGGTGTGATAGCGGGCCGCCGCTTCAACGCTGCGCGCACGCAGTTCGAACAGCGTGCGCTGGGCCAGCGCAAGCGCGGCAAACGAGAAGCGCCCGGCCTCGAAGCCGCGGCGTGTGAAGGCGTAGGCCTGCTCCGCCTTCGGCAACATGCGCGAACGCACGGCTTCGTACTCCGTGCGCGCGTGCTTGAGCTCCTGGTACTTCTCGAACAACGCCTGGTGGCTCTCGAAGCGCTGCGCATCGCGGCGCAGCTCGAGGGCACTCAACTGCGCATCCGCTTCGGCGATCCCAAGTTCTGCGCGAGGCCGGTTACCGAGTGGAATGGACACGGACGCGACCAGCGCCTGATCGTCCAGGACTTCGAGTCGACGTACGCCGAGACTCACCGTGACGTCTGGCTTGGCGCTCGCCTCCGCGAGCCGGCGTCGTGCAGTGATCGCCTGCGCTTCGAGACGCAGGCTGCGCTCTGCGGGTGTCCGCAGCAAGCGGTCGGCGAGCCCATCGAAGGGCGCCATGATCGGAAGTTCATCCAGGTCGCCTTCGACCTCGGCGAAGTCCGGCTCGAGCGATCCCCAGCTTGCTGCCAGGGTCGCGCGCGCGCTGAGGAGCTCGTGCTCCGAATGTTCGCGCTCAAGCTCCGCTTCCGCCACGGCAATCTCGGCGGCGCGCAGGTCGGATTCGGGGTTGCGGGCCGCGTTCACCCACGCCGCCACCTCCCGGCGACCCTCATCCGCGAGTTCCACCCGCTCGCGCGCGAATGCAAGGCGCTGCTGGTCTGCGAGTACCTCGATGAATCTTGCCGTCGTGCGACTCGCAATGTCGATGCGAGCCGAGTCGGCAGCGCCGTGCTGTCGCGCGACCTCCGCCTCGCCGAGGGCCAGTCGCGCCTCCCGCTTGCCCCCAAGCTCGATGACGCGGCCCAGACGCAGCGTCGCTTCGGCCGAGTGAACGCCGCTGAGCGCTCCGGTGCCTGCCACGTTCTCGAGGTCACCGCCGATGACGTACGGGGTGGGCAGACCCTCGCGGGCAGAACGGGCCTCGATCGCGCGGACTTCCGCAGCTTCCGCGGCAAGCAGGGGATTGGCCGCCAGGCTACGGGCGACCGCGTCTTCGAGACGCAGGAGTTCGGCGGCGTGTCCCTCCGAACAGGCACCGCACACTCCGGCGCATGCCAGAGTCACAATAAAGAACAGCTTCACGGACAACCTCCGCAGATCGACAGACCACGCAAGACGGGCCGCCCGGGGCGGCTCGCAAACTGGTCAGACGATCGGAGGTCGGAGCGGAGGTGTGCGCGCCGCCGCAGGCGGCGTGGCGGTGGGCGGGAACGCGCCCGGAGACACCGGAGGCATTGCCGGCAACGTCAACGCCGACACTGTCGGCAGGGTCGGAAACAGCGTCCCGAGGTCGTGCACGTGAAGAACGCCATCGAACGATGCAGGGGGTGCTTCGTCGCGAGTGTCGTGGTGATGATCAGCACTCTCCGCCACTGCCACGACCGCCTCATGACGATGATCGGCGTCTCCGCTCTCGTGCGCGTGCACAGTCAGCGCTGGTGCACCCGAAACTATCAGCGCCCACAACACGAACGCGCTCGCCAGACGCCCGATCGGGAGGCTGATCCAGCTGCAGAGTTGACGGCGGAGGCGGCGAAGGGACACGAGGGAAGAATGACGCACTCTTGGTCGCGGCTCAACCATTGACCTGAACGGTGAGAGTCTGGAGATCGATCGCCGGGAATGGCAGGACGACGGGCAAATTGGGGTGCCCCTTGTCGCCAATGGCCAGCACTGTCACGCGCCTCTTCCACGCATTGTCTGCCTCGAGGGTGTCGCTGGTCCGAACATTTCACCCGGTAGCGCGGACCCGGTCCGCAGCCGATGGCTGGCAGGGTTTTCGCGTGAACACGCCCTGGAACACCCAATCGTGACCTGTCCCGACCGGCCCGCGCTGGGCCATTCCAGCACACGGGGTTGGCGGCTCGCGCATAATCCGCGGGTCTTTCCGTTTAGAGCCCGGTACATGCCGCTGACTGACGCGTCCGCCTCGCTCGAACGCTTGCGAGAAGGCAATCGAAGATTCGTATCGGACGTCTGGGGCAGCGAGGCGACCACCAGTCATGCGCGGCGCCTGCAGCTCGCGGAGGGTCAACAGCCGTTCGCGGTGATCCTGGGCTGTTCGGATTCCCGGGTACCCGTCGAGATCGTGTTCGACCAGGGTCTCGGCGACCTGTTCGTGATCCGGGTGGCCGGGAACATCGTCGCCCCCTCGCAGGTGGGAAGCGTCGAGTTCGCCGCCGAGAGGTTCGGAACGCGACTGGTGGTCGTGCTCGGTCATTCGCGCTGTGGCGCGATCGAGGCCACGCTGGAGCAGTTGCAGCGCCCGACCGAGAGCCAGTCACCCAATCTTCGTTCCATCGTCGAAAGGGTGCGGCCATCCGTTGAAGGCCTGCTGACGAGCGGCCTGCGGCAGGATCCCGATACGCTCGTCGCACTCGCGGTGCGTGCCAACATCCGCGCTTCCGCCGATCACCTGCGCCATGGATCGCGGGTGATCGAGCAACTGATCCAGCGCGAGGGCCTGAGGGTGGTCGGCGCCGAGTATTCGCTGGAGACGGGCGTGGTGGACTTCTTCGACGGCATGGCGGACCAGGTGCCGGAACGGTAGCCAGGCTCGCCGGCGTGCACCTGGCGAGCAGCGCGTATCGAACATGACACCGCCCCGCACGCAACGATTTCACGGCGCCGGTGCACTTGGGACGCCCGAGTCCTGCGGCGGAACTCGGTGCCTCGAACCCGGTCACAACGATCAACAAACGTCCA
>JBGTIG010000017.1:0-3127 GCA_041745755.1 Lysobacterales bacterium | reverse complement strand
GGCCATCGGCATCGACGAGATCTCGATCCGCAAGGGCCACACCTATCGAATCGTGGTGAGCGACCTGATCCGCAAGCGCCCGATCTGGTTCGGCGGCCTGGACCGATCCGAGAAGAGCATGGCGCTCTTCTACGACGCCCTCGGACCGAAGAAGAGCCAGGGCATGCGCCTGGCAGTGATGGACATGTGGAAGCCCTTTTGCAACGTCACCAGCGCCCGCGCCCCGCAGGCGGCGATCCTCTTCGACAAGTTCCACGTCATGCGCCACCTGGGCGATGCACTCGACAAGGTCCGCAAGAGCGAATACAAGCGGCTGGCAGGAAAGGATCGCACCTTCATCAAGGGCCAGAAGTACACGCTCTTGTCGCGCCACGAGAACCTGACCCTCGAAGGACGCCAGTCGCTCAAGAAGCTGCTCACGGCCAACCGCCGGCTCAACAAGGCCTACCTGTTGAAAGAATCCTTCGGCCAGCTCTGGGACTACCAGTCCGCGGGCTGGGCTCGGCGCTTCTTCGAGAACTGGCGCTCGAGCCTGCGATGGCAACGGCTCGCGCCGTACGAGAAATTCGCTGCGATGATCGATCGTCATTGGGATGGCATCGCCGCCTACTGCAAGCCCGAGAACAAGGTCTCGCTCGGCTTCGTCGAAGGCCTGAACAACAAGATCCGCGTCATCCAAAGGCGAGCGTATGGACTGCGCGATGAGGAGTACCTGCGACTCATACCCGAAGGGTGTCGTCGTCACGGATGCCGAATTGGCCGCCGTACGCATTGAGTCGGAAAAGTTCCATGCCGATTGGAACTACCGCATCCGCTCAGGATAGACTGTTCAAGCTATTTCTGAACGACGCCTTAGCTTCCGTTGCTGAACGTTCCCGGCGTACATTCGGGCGCAATTCCCGGCCGGGATGCCCGCGAGCGCTATTCTACGGACACAACTCACAAGCTGGAAGCATGATGCCCTTCTTTCCCTCACTGCCTGACGAGGCTGGCGTGCGCCACATTCTGAAGCTGAATCCGGCGGCCGGCCGCGCATTGATCGAATTCCACAGCGCCGTACTGAGAGTCGACTCGCAGCTCACGGCGAGGGAGAAGGAACTGATCGCGGCGTATGTCTCGGGACTGAACGCGTGCCAGTATTGCTACGGTGTGCACGCGCAAACGGCCAAGGCCTTCGGGGTGCCGGAGTCGCTCATTCAAGGATTGACTGACGATATCGGCAACGCACCGGTGGACTCGAAGCTCAAGCCGATACTCGAGTACGCGCGCGTCCTGACGCTCACGCCGGCCAAGGCGACGCAGCGCCATGTGGACGCGATATTCGCCGCCGGTTGGACGGAGCGCGATCTGCACGACGCGGTGTTGACGGTATGCCTTTTCAATTTCATGAATCGGCTCCTCGAAGGACACGGCGTCAAGGGTTCTCCGGGGGTCTTCGCGGAACGCGGCCAGGCCCTTCACGATCGCGGCTATGCACCGCTGCTGTCGATGCTGACCGAGCCGGCGGCGTCGCCAGCGCCGCAGGTCCCGCCCGGCAGCAAGGACTCCGACTAGGAGACGACTAGGAGGCTGGGTGCGCTCCTGTGACATCCGATGTGTAATATTCCGGCGGGCTAAGACGTCAAACAAACCCTGGCGATAGAAAGTCGACCGCAACGGCCCGCGGCTACGTTGTCGACTGCCGCAGCGCCGTTGCTGGAGTGGATCATGCCTGGCGTTCTGAAACACGCAACGCACCGCAGAGGCTTTCGATCGCGAGGGGCGCACTTATCCCGCCACCGTGGCGTTCTGGTTCGCATGGATAGCCTTCCACCCGGACACTGAGGTACTGCGAGCCCCCTAGCAATTGAATTCATCCGTTAGAAGAAGGATCCACCATGGAGCCAACCCGCCTTCAGGCTGTCGAGGCCTTCGTGCCCCTGAAGCCAATGTCCAACCCCGCCGAACCACCAGCGGGGTCCCCCACGAGAGAGCTCGAGGACGCACTGCCCGTGCTGCGCGAGCGGCTGCTTCGGCATGCGCGATTTGCGGTACACGACCAGGCACTGGCGGAAGACCTTGTGCAGGAGACCCTGGTGGCCGTCCTCGAGCGTCAGGCCCAACGCCGCGGTGAGGCGTCGCTTATTACCTGGTCCACGGCCATCCTGAAGAACAAGGTGGCGGACTGGTACCGGTCGCCCAACCGGCGGCGTATGGTCCAGATGACAGCCGACGACGCCACCCTCGACGAAAGCATCGACGCGCTCTACAGGGCGAATGGAAGCTATGCCGAGCCGATCGTGGCCTGGCAGCAACCCGAGAACCAGACGGAGCAAAGCCAGATGATGGCCGTCCTCGAGCGCTGTCTCGGCTGCCTCCCCCGCCAGACCGGACGCGTATTCATGATGCGGGAGTGGCTGGGATTCGATACCGCCGAGATCTGCGAACGCGTGGGCGTGAGTGCGGAGAACTGCCGGACCATCCTTCATCGCGCGCGCATGGGGCTGAGAAAATGCATGCAACGCGACTGGCTCGCCACAAAGGCAGTCCAATGACCTGGATGCTCTCGTGCAGGAAGGTCGCGGAACTCCTGTCGCATGAACTCGATGAGCCGTTGGAACTGTTGGACCGGCTCCGTCTCAGAATGCACCTGTCGATGTGCCGCAACTGCAGCAATGTCGGCCAGCAGCTAAGCGATCTGCGAGCCCTGTCAGCGAAGCTGTTTTCGGATCCGCTGGATGACGCCGACGCCCCTTTTTCATCGCCGGCGCGACCACCAGAGGCGCCGGATCACCAGCACGAGCGCGGCCAGCCCGACCACGCTCAAGGCAAAAGAGAGGATTCTTCCGGCGCCTAGCTGGCCGCCCGCATAGCTCCAGGCAAAGGAAAACGGCAGGATCCCGACCAGCGAAGCGGCTGCATAGGTCCCGAACCGCAGCCGCTTGAGCAGACCCAGCGCGAAGCTCACCACGTCCGTGGGCAGGATCATGCGCAACACCACGATGCCCCCGAAACCGATGTCATGAGGAACCTTGTCTTCCAGCCTGTCGATTGCCTCGAGTGAGGTCAGGCGCTCGAGATACCGCCGGCCGGAACGGGCTATCTGGAAGGCAACGAGCGAGCCGATCCACCAGCCCGCCGCGCTCAG
>JBGTIG010000016.1:0-2942 GCA_041745755.1 Lysobacterales bacterium | reverse complement strand
TTTGCGCGCGCCTTTGCTCCAGCCACTCGCGGAATAAAGCGCGTCGATCTCCGGCGTCGGCTGAGACCGCGCGACCGATGGCGCGGTCGCGGCGTTCGATCGCGTCGGCCTCGGCTCCCTCGTCCTCGCGGAGGAAAAACTCGAAGTCGATCACATCGCGCAGTCGCCACGAGAGTCGGGTCATCGCCGCGGAATCTAGCCAGCCCACCCGCCGAGCGCGAGGCGGATGCGCGCTCCCGGCGGAGACAAGACCCGCTCTCTCGGCTACTATCTGCCCCATCGTGTCCGCTTTTCAAAAAGAGAAACCCGACCTCAACGCCCGCATGCACGAGGTGCCCCACAAGCCGGGCGTCTATCTCATGCGCGACCGGCTCCACCGCGTCATCTACGTCGGCAAGGCGCGCGATCTGCGCAAGCGCGTGGGCAGCTACTTCGCGCGGCCCCAGCTCGAGCCGCGGCTTGCGAGCATGGTGTCGCAGATCGCCGCCATCGAGGTCACCGCCACGCGCACCGAGAGCGAAGCGTTGCTGCTCGAGAACGAGCTCATCAAATCGCTCAAACCACGCTACAACGTGTCACTGCGGGACGCGAAGAGTTATCCGTACGTGTATCTCTCGAGCGGCGACGCCTATCCCCGCATTGCCTTCCATCGCGGCGCGAAGCACAAGCCGGGGCGTTACTTCGGGCCGTTTCCGAGCGCTGCGGCCGTTCGCGAGAGCATCGACGCGATCCTGCGCACGTTCCAGCTGCGCAGCTGCGAGGACAGCGTATTCCGCAATCGCTCCCGGCCTTGCCTCCAGCATCAGATCGGGCGCTGCAGCGCGCCCTGCGTCGGCCTCGTCGACCCCGAGGCCTACGCGCAGGACGTGCAGCACACGCAGATGTTCTACGAGGGACGCAGCAACGAGCTGATCGACGAACTCGGAGCGGCGATGGAGGGCGCCGCGGCGGCACTGGATTTCGAACGTGCTGCAGGCGTTCGCGACCAGATCCAGCGGCTCGGGAAGGTGCAGGCCCGTCACCATGTCAATCATGCGGAGCGCGACACCGATGTGCTCGGATGCGTGGTGCGCGACGGTCTCTCGTGCGTGCACACGCTGTTCTTCCGCAATGGCATCAGTCTCGGCGGCCGCAGCCACTTTCCACGCACGCCCATGGGATCATCCGCCGCCAGCGTGCTCGACGCCTTCGTCACGCAGTACTACCTCGATCATCCGGCGCCCGCCCTGTTGCTTCTGAGCGAACCGATCGAGGACCGCGAGTTGATCGCCGCAGCGCTCTCGACCGGCGCCGGCTACCGGATCGAACTTCGTCACAACCTGCGCGGGGAGCGCGCGGGCCTCGTGCGCATGGCGGTGCGCAACGCCGGGTTGGCGCTGGCGATCGAGCTCACCTCGCGCCAGACCCAGGCTTCGCGCTGGACCGCGCTGGCGGGACTGCTGGATACGCCTGAGCTTGCGCGCGTCGAGTGTTTCGACATATCGCACACCATGGGCGAGGCGACGGTCGCATCCTGCGTGGTATTCGGCCCCGAGGGCGCGGAGCGACAGGCCTACCGCCGGTTCAATATCGCGGGCGTGGCTGCGGGCGACGACTACGCCGCAATGCAACAGGCGCTGGAGCGACGCTATCGGCGGGTAGCGGCGGGTGAAATCGCGCCGCCTGACGTGCTCCTGATCGATGGCGGGGCCGGTCAGGTCGCGCGCGCGGTCGCGGTGCTGCAGGCGCTCGCCGTCGAGTCGGTCAAAGTCATCGGCGTGTCCAAGGGCGTCGAGCGCAGGGCAGGGGAGGAGGAACTGGTTTTCGCCGATGGCTCCCAGCGTCACCCGGGCAGTGGCGACCCGGGCCTGCTCATGATCCAGACCATCCGTGACGAGGCCCATCGCTTCGCCATCACGGGTCACCGGGCGCGGCGCCAGAAAAAGCGCGAGCTGAGCTCCATCGAGGAGATTCCCGGCGTCGGCGCCAAACGCCGCGCGGCGCTGCTCCGGCATTTCGGCGGCTGGGCCGGACTCGAGCAGGCCGGCATCGAGGAACTGCTCCAGGTGCGCGGCATCCACCGGCCGCTCGCCGAGCGCATCTATGCAGTGCTGCACGAATGACGTGACAATGCGCCGGTGCAGCTAACCGTCCCCAACGCGCTCACGCTGTTCCGCATCGTCATGGTGCCGATCATGGTGATCGCGTTCTACCTGCCGTATCGATCAGCCAACCTGATCGCCGCGTTCCTCTTCACGGTGGGCGCGCTGACTGACTGGCTCGATGGATTCATCGCCCGGCGCTGGCAGCAGTACTCGGCGTTTGGCGCCTTCCTCGATCCAGTGGCCGACAAGATCACCGTGTGCTTCGCGCTGTTCCTGATCGTGCAGGCCGACCATTCGCCCGCCATGGCGATCACGGCAGCGGTCATCGTGGGGCGCGAGATCACCATTTCCGCATTGCGCGAATGGATGGCCGAGATCGGTCAGCGCACGCGTGTGCGCGTCGCGGGCCTCGGCAAGTTCAAGACCGTGCTGCAGATGGTCGCGATCATCATCCTGCTGCTGCAGCACCGCTACGCGGGCCGACCGCTCTACGAGATCGGCAAATACCTGCTCATGGTCGCTGCGGTCATCACGCTGTGGTCGGGATTCGTCTACCTGCGAGCCGCCTGGCCGCTGATGCGTGCCGAAGGCAAAGCCAGCGCGGTGCCGCCAGCCGGTAGTGACTCGGTCTGAATTCCGTTCGTGGTGACCCGAAATACCGTTCATGGTGAGCCGAACGGCCCCAGGGCTCTGCGCGCGACCATTCGTGGTGACCCTGATTGAAATTCGGTTCGCGATGAGTTGGGATTCCGTTCGTGGTGAGCCAGTCGAACCATGGACGGAATCGCGAGGAACGCCAATCTGCGCACGACCCCTCATGGTTCGACCCTCCGTCAGGCTCAAGGTCACCACGAACGG
>JBGTIG010000015.1:0-9181 GCA_041745755.1 Lysobacterales bacterium | reverse complement strand
CCCATGCCGGCTTCCGAACCCGAGTCACAGGCGGTCATCAACTACGTGCGCAGCCAGTTTCCGGACGCGCGCGGCCCGCTCGCAAGCGACGCCGCACCGGTCTCGACCAGCGGACTCTTCTTCGACATCCACAGCTTCTCGAGCCTGGTGATCTGGCCCTGGGGCTACACCGCGCAGGTTGCGCCCAATGGACCCGCACTGGAGACGCTCGGTCGACGCATGGCCTGGTTCAACGACTACGCGCCGCAGCAGGCGATCGACCTCTACGTGACCGATGGCACCACGGACGATTTTGCCTACGGAGAGCTCGGGCTCGCTGCCTATACGTTCGAGCTTGGCAACCAGTTCTTCGAGTCCTGCAGCGCGTTCGAGGCCTCGGTGTACCCGGATAATTTCGCAGCTCTCGTCTATTCGCTGCGAACGGCGCGTGCGCCTTACCTGCTGCCGTCGGGTCCGGAGGCGCGTGGTGTCGTCGTCGCGCCCGATCTCGCGCTGACGGGAGAGTCCATCCGCGTGTCCGGAACGCTCGACGACACCCGCTTCAACCAGTCCGAGGGAGGTACGCAACCGTCGCACGCGATCGTCGCGGCCAGCGCGTTCGTGGGGCTCGCGCCGTGGCAGGCGGGGGCGCAGCCCCTGCTGGCCAGCGCGAACGACGGTGGCTTCGACCAGCCGATCGAAACCGTGTCGACCGAACTTGCGGGCGGTGTGCTTGCGGCCGGCAGACGCCTGGTCTACCTGCAGGGTCGGGATGCCAGCGGATCGGATGGAGTGGTCTCTGCTGCCTTCGCCGACGTTCGCGCACCTGCCGACGTCGGCACCGTCTCAGGCCGCGTGTCGGACCTCAGTTCCGGGTTGCCGATCGCGGGAGCACGCGTGCGTGCTGCGGGATTCCAGTCGTCGAGTGCCGCCGACGGCAACTACGTCCGTCGTGTACCGGCGGGCACGCACCTGTTCGAGATCGCTGCCGCGGATTTCGAATCGTTGGAGGTTGCCGGGGTCGTCGCGCCGGGCGGCGGCGCGGTGACGCGGAACTTCGCCCTGTTCCCGCTGTGCGAAGTACTCGGCGAGGATGCGGAAAACGGCGCCCCCGGGTGGATCCGGCAGTCGCCCTGGGGCATCGTCGACGCCAACGCGCAGCACGCGAGCCGGTTCTTCACCGATAGCCCCGCCGGCAACTACGCCAACAACGTCAACACCAGCCTCACTTCGCCGGCGTTCGATCTGGTCGGATACGCCAATCCTGTGCTCTCCTTCGAATCGCGCTGCGACACCGAAGCCGGATTCGACTTCGGCATCGTGGAGGTCCGCGCGTCCGCTGGCTCCGCGTGGGTCGAGGTGCACCGCTGCGACAACCGTCCGCAATGGCAATCCACCGAAATCGCCCTGCCCGGGATCGCCGGCAGCGCGGCCGCGCAGATCCGGTTCCGGCTGGACAGCGATGGCGGCGTGGTGCGCGATGGCTGGAGTGTCGACAACATTTTCGTCAGGGCCGGTGGCCCGGCCTGCCGCGCCGCGACCCCGGTCGACACCCTTTTTGCCAACGGTTTCGAATAGCGGCAAGGAAGGATCGCCAATTCGCGCAGCGGTTCCCGGCAATCCGGAAACCGCCCCGTGCGCTCGTTGGGTGGTGCCATGGCGCAGACCGGTCAGGAAGAACGATCCAGGCGCGTGGACGGCCGCGCTCATAGCGGTCATTCATTCAATCGCCGATACCGGAGGTGTGGAGTCGAGCTTGCCCTCGAGCATCGATTTCATGATCGCGATTTCGGACTGCTGGGAGGCAACGATGCCTTCGCACAGCTGCCGCACCCGCGGATCCCCGAGCTCCGCCTCGTTGCACATGAGAATCGCGCCCGCATGGTGCGGAATCATTGAACGCAGGAACTGGCGATCGCCAACGCCCGCCTGCTGCCGGATCAACATCCAGAACGCCAGCGCCGCTACCACGCCGACCACCATGAGTACCCGATTGAGCTTGCGGTCCTTGTACATGCTGCCCATCAGCAGGAGTTCCAGCAACAGCATGGGGGCGGTCATGAGTCCCGCCATCTAGAACTGGTTGACGCTGTTGAAGACGTTTCCGAACCGGTCGACCATCGCGTACATGAGGATGTACATCGAGACGAACGACAGGATGATCATCCACAGCAGCCTCAGGTAATGCGTCGACGTGGCATTCTGGTGTTGCGCATGCTTTTGCATGAGTGTTCCCTCTGGTTGCGGGACTGGTACCGGCCCGGGTTTGCGAGTGCGGCGTTGAAGTTACGGGGCGACTTCGGCGAGGAGGCCTGGTGGATCAGCTGAGGGTTTCGTGACCGGCGCACGTGCCAGCCGCAGTGCATTGGTCACCACCGACACCGAGCTCAAGCTCATCGCCAGCGCGGCGATCATCGGGCTCAGAAGCAGTCCGAACACCGGATAGAGCACACCGGCGGCGATCGGCACGCCGATGGCGTTGTAAAGGAACGCAAAGCCGAGGTTCTGCTTCATGTTGGCGACGGTGGCAGAGGAAATTGCGCGCGCCGCCAGAATCCTGCGCAAGTCGCCCTTGACCAGCGTCACCTGCGCGCTCGACATCGCCACATCGGTGCCCGTACCCATGGCGATGCCGACATCGGCCGCTGCGAGCGCCGGTGCATCGTTGATGCCATCGCCCGCCATGGCGACACGTCGGCCTTCGGCCTTGAGGCGTTGCACCAGCGCGACCTTGTCCCTGGGCTTGACCTCGCCGTGGACTTCCTCGATCCCGAGCGTGCTGGCGACGGCCTGCGCCGTGACCTGCGCATCTCCGGACGCCATGACGATCCGCAAGCCTGCACCGCGCAGCGCCTCGAGCGCTGGCATCGTCGTCGGCTTGATCGGATCGGCCACCGCCACCGCGCCGGCAATCCGGCCGTCAACGGCGAGGAACATGACGCTCGCGCCCTCCTTGCGCAGCCGCTCGACGTTGACGAGCATCTCCGCGGGGTCCGCTCCCACTTCAGTCATGAGCGCCTGGTTGCCCAGCGCCAATGCCTGGCCTGCCACCCCGCCGCGCACGCCCATCCCGGTCACGGACTGGAAATCCTGAGTGGGTCCGAGTGACAGGCCGCGTCGCCTGGCTTCGGCCAGGATGGCTTCCGCGAGTGGATGCTCGCTGCCTTGTTCGAGACTGGCGGCCAGTTGCACGACCTGGTCGGAAGTGAATCCGGGCGCCGCGATGTCTTCGCGAAACGCGGGCCGGCCTTCGGTCAACGTACCGGTCTTGTCGAGCACCAGCGTATCGATGGTGCGCAATTGCTCGATCGCCTCCGCGTCGCGGAACAGCACTCCGGCCTGCGCGGCGCGTCCTGTCGCGACCATGATCGACATCGGCGTTGCGAGTCCGAGCGCACACGGGCACGCGATGATCAGCACCGACACGGCGTTGAGGACCGCATAGGTCCACGATGGCGCGGGTCCGAAAAACCCCCATGCGAAGAAGGTAATGACCGCGATGCCGAGCACCGCAAGCACGAACCAGTACGCGACCTTGTCGGCCATCCGCTGCATCGGTGCCCGCGAGCGTTGCGCCTGCGCGACCAGTTGCACGATCTGCGCCAGCACAGTCTCCGAACCGATCTTCTCCGCCCGCAGGATGAAACTGCCGGTGCCGTTGATGGTGGCGCCGATGACCCGGGCACCTTCGCTTTTCTCCACCGGGATGGGTTCCCCGGTCAGCATCGACTCATCGATGCTCGAGCGTCCCTCGAGCACGACCCCGTCCACGGGTACCTTTTCGCCCGGACGCACGCGTAGCCGATCTCCGAGATGCACGTTTTCGAGCGGAATATCCTCCTCGGTACCATCGTCGTGCACGCGCCGGGCAGTCTTCGGCGCCAGTCCCAGCAGCGCCTTGATCGCTGCGGACGTCTTCGAGCGTGCCTTGAGTTCCAGCAGCTGTCCGAGCAGCGTGAGCGACACAATGACCGCTGCGGCTTCGAAGTAGACACCCACCCGACCGTGCTCGCGAAAGGAGGCCGGAAACAGCCCCGGCGCAATCGTCGCCACCACGCTGTAGCCGAACGCGGCGGCGATTCCGATGCCGATCAGGGTGAACATGTTGGGGTTGCGGCTGCGGATCGAGGCCACGCAGCGCTCGAAGAACGGCCAGCCCGCCCACAACACCACCGGCGTACTGAGGATGAGTTCGATCCAGGTGCGAGCCTCGGTGGACAGCGCGGTCACGCGGTGACCGAGCATGGCCAGCGCCAGCACGACAAGCGTCAGCGGGAGCGTCCACCAGAATCGTCGTGCGAAATCGCGAAGCTCGGGGTTGTCGTCGTCCTCGAGGCTCGGCATTTCGGGCTCGAGCGCCATCCCGCAGATCGGGCACGTGCCCGGGCCCTGTTGCCGGATCTCGGGGTGCATGGGGCACGTATAAGTAGTGCCGTCCGGAACAGCTTCCGCTGTGCTGGCCGATGACGATCCACCGGTCGCGAGATATTTTGCAGGTTCGGCGACAAACTTTTCCCGGCAGCGGGCCGAGCAGAAAAAGTACTCGGTCTGTTCGTGGCGTGCACGAGGCGTCGTGGTGCCGGGATCCACCGTCATGCCGCACACGGGATCCGCGACCTTCTGCGGGCCGCCGGCGGGGAGAGGTTCTTGATTCGTGGTCATGGGGTGTCGCCCGTCAGCGCATTGGAAATCGGACATGCGCTCACTGCGCCGTGTCCCGGACACGCCGGGACGAGAGTCCCGGGTGCTTCGCGAACTCGCGGGAGCTCCGCAAGCTTCCCGCCCACATCGTGACGATGATGGCGATGCATCATCGTCAGGCGATCACGATGGCCCACCTGCTGATTCAACGAGGCACGAGCCCCGAGCTCAAGTCGCTGGCGCGCAGGAGGAGGGCAGCGCAGCAGGACGGGATCAAGCAGATGGCTACTCACGCCAAGTAGATCGGCTAGGTCGCGTGCGCCTCTCGCATTCGTCGGGAGGCGCACGCGACGCTCTCATGCGGTCACGGCGCGACAGGCCTCGGCACAGCGTCGGCAGGCCTCGGCGCACTTCCGGCAATGCTCCATGTCGTGGGCACCGCACTGCTCGGCGCACCAGTCGCAGATCCGGGCGCAGAGCTCGCAGATCTCCTTCTGGAACGGACTGTTGCGCGCCATGGCGTCGGCGCAGAGCCGACAGATTGCCGCGCATTCGATGCAACAGGCTGGACAGTCGTTGGAACTGTCCTTGCCGACCATATGGCTGAAGCAATTGCCGCACTCAGTCGCACAGTCGTTGCAGACCGCGATGCAATCGCGGATGGCCTGGCTCAGATGATGGCTCATGGAAGTATTCCTCAGCAGTATGGTTGACGCGGAACCCGAGCTCAGCGCTTCGGGCGGGAAGACCAGTGGATGTGGACGATATGCCAGTCGGCGCCAGTCCGCTTCAGCACCATGGTCTCGGTACTGAGCAGGGTGAGTGGCTTGCCCGCTTTGGTAGTGCTGAGTTCACTCTCGGTGCCTACCCATGCAAAGCCGCCGTCGACGCGCGCAGTGCGGCGCTTCACCTCGACGCGCGCCTCCTTCAAAAACGCCGCGTCATGCTTGGCGTGGTCGCCGAGATACTCCTGCCGCGAGAGTTCGGCGCCGCCGCTTTCCAGAACCAGCACATCGTCGGCGAGCAGCGCACCCGCTCGATCGAGTTCCCCGGCCTTGAGCGCGGTCGAGAACTGCTCGACGACGGCAAGCACCTGCGTGGTCGCAGGATCGGCTGGCGCAACAGGGGCTGCGGCCGCGCGATCCTTGGGGTCGTGTGCGGCAACACCACCCGGTAGCGCGAGCAAGCCGGCCAGGCCGGCGCATAGCAACAGTGTTTTCATGGTGCCTCTCCTGTGGACGTAACTGGGAAGCGTGAATTCAATGCCCATGGTCGTGACCCTCGTCGGCTTTCGCAGGTGCGGGTGGCGCGGGGTGCGACTCGACCGTACCATCGGCGTGGCGATGCTCGATGGTCCCGGGCGCGCTATTCGGCGTTGATTCAGTGGGCGCTGCTTCGTGATGGTCGGCTGGCGTTCCCGGTGCGTGACCGTGCGGCGCTGATTCGCCCGCCTTCGATTCCTGAGTGGACATGCCCGGCATCGGCACTTCACCGTGATCGTCGGCCGTCGCCTCGCCGGGGACGTGCGCTGGCGTTTCGCCGCCGCCATGCGAGTGACCGCCGCTCTCGGCCACCATCGCCCGGTACGCCTCCGGCGTGAGATCCGGCAGCTTCTGCTGGAACGCGACCAGGCCCCAGAGATAACGATCCTCCATCGATTTGCCCCACGCCGGCATGCCCGAGGCCTTGATGCCGTGCTTGACCACCCAGAAGGCGCGTCCCGGTTCCACGCTCGCCTGCGTCAAGTCTGGCGGCTGCGGGTAAAGCCCGTTGTACATCTCGCTCTCCGCCATGCCCGGCATCAAGTGACAGCCGGTGCACATGGCGTGGTAATTGCCGGCGCCTTGCCGGATCAGTGCGGCGTCGCTCAAGTCGGGCACCTCGATCGTCTTCGACCGCACGGCGATCGAGCGATCGCGCAGCGTCTCGAGCGCGCGATGCACCATCGGAGTGTGCGGATCGCTCGCCGCGATGTTGTAGACGCCGGAGAACAGAAAGCCCAGCGCAAGTACGACGATCACCAGCGTGAAAATCAATACCGACCTGATGTGCTTGATGTAGCGCTTCATGTTCATGCCTCCGGGAACTTGGGGGTCAACCGCCGGACATGTCATGGCCTTCGTGGCCGGTGCGGGGCACGGGTGGCGACGTGTCCAGCGTGTTGCCGCGGCGCACGGGTGTGCCGAAATCGCGATCCGTGCTCACGCGGCGCGCGACGTTGCCTTGTGGGTGCCGGAACCAGCCCGGATCGCCGTAGTCGCCACGCGCCAGGCCTTCGCGCACTTTGATCAGGGTGAACATGCCACCCATCTCGATCGGACCGAACGGCCCTTCGCCGGACATCATCGGCAGCGTGTTCGGCGGGCCTGGCAGACCCATCTTGATGTGCTCGCTGTGCTCGGCCATGCCGTAGCGGCCCATGGCCATGTAGCCCGGCAGCAGCTTGCGGATCCGATCCTCCACGCCCGCCTGGTCGACGCCGATGGGATTGGGAATTTCATGCCCCATTGCGTTCATGGTGTGATGTGACATGTGGCAATGGAACGCCCAGTCCCCGGGCACCGCGACGAACTCGAGGTCGCGTGTCTGACCCACCCCGACGATTTCCGTGGTCTCCGGACGCCACAACGATCTGGGCCAGCGTCCTCCATCGGAGCCCGTGACCCGGAACTGCACGCCGTGCATGTGGATCGGGTGGTTCCACATCGACAGGTTGCCGAGCCGGATGCGCACCCGTTCACCACTTCCCGCCACCAGGTTCTGGATCGCAGGAAAGACCTTGCTGTTCATCGTCCACAGATCGAAGTCCTGCATGATCGAGGGGTCGGGACGCCAGGTGCCGGGGTGCAAGGCCCAGTTGTGCAGCATCACCGCGTAGTCGCGGTCGATCGGCTCGGGCTCGCCGCCTTTGGGATGGATGACGAACATGCCCATCATGCCGAGGGCCATCTGCACCATTTCGTCGGCGTGCGGGTGATACATGTGGGTGCCGTGCTGCCGCAGCGTGTACTCGTAGACGAAGGTCTCGCCGGGCTTGATCTGTGGCTGCGTCAGGCCACCGACGCCATCCATGCCGTTCGGCAACAGGATCCCGTGCCAGTGGATCGTGGTGTGCTCGCCGAGCCGGTTGGTGACGAAGATGCGCACGCGATCGCCTTCGACCGCTTCGATCGTCGGGCCCGGCGTGGTGCCGTTGTAGCCCCAGCATTTCGCTCGCGTGCCCGGCGCGAACTCGTGCTCGACCTCCTCGGCCACCAGATGAAACTCCTTGATGCCTCCATTCATCCGGTACGGCAAGGTCCAGCCGTTCGGCGTGTACACCGGCGTGTAGTTGCCATCGCGCGCGCGCGTGCCCAGCAGTGGTGGGGACGGGGCAGGGGGCGCGCTTTGCCCGGCCTGCGCCGACGACGTGACATGACCGCCATGATCCTGTCCGCGCACGATCTCGGGAGCAGCCAGGCTCCCGAGCGCCACGGCGCCCGCTGAAGCAAACAGCTCGCGTCGGGAAATGCTCATGGCTGATCCTCCTGGTGGCCCTGGTGCGGTTCGGCGTGCGGCTCGGCGGCCGGGGTTTCTACTTCCGTAGGCACCGGTGGATCGGCGTCCTGCATCCCTTGCATGGCATGGCCGCGGTGGTCCTCTTTCGGTGCGACCGCCGGCTCCGCTGCGTCCATCATTTCCGGCATGTCGTGGCCACTGTGTTCCTCAATTGGGGATGTCGACTCTTTGGTCTCATGCAGTTGTTCCCTGTCATGGTCGCTGTGTTCCGCGGTGGCTGGCGAAGCGGTGGGTGACGCCCTGTCCTTCATCGCTCCCATGTCGTGTCCGCTGTGTCCACCTCCCGCAGGCACGGGGGGGTTGAGGATCGCGTCGACGCCCATGACTGCCGGCGCGATCTGCGCGTCGCTGGGCAGCCGGCCGCCAATGGCACGCGAGAGCTGGACTCGCGCCAGCCAGTAGTCCCGCACCGCCTCCAGGTATTTCTCGTACGTGTCGTATTCCTCGCGCTTGGCGAGCAACAGCTCGAACACCCCGGAGAGCATGAAGTTGACGTTCTCCTGCGTGCGCGCAACGACGGCTTCGCGCAGCGGCACCAGCGCGCTCGCGTACTCGGCGACGATCTCGCGTGCCACCGCCACGCCCTCGCTCGCACTGCGCAGGTCGTTCTCGATCGAGAGTTCGAGCGCGGCAAGCTCGGCATTTGCGCGATCGCGAAACGCCTGCGCGCGGGTCATGGCGCCCTGGCCCTGGTCGAAGATCGGCAGGCTCACGTCGAGCGTGGGTCCCGTGAGGCGGCTGCCATCGGTCTCGCGTTCGCGCTCGACGCCGACGTCGAGCTGACCCAGCCAGCGGAAGCGACCGGTCGTGTCGACAACGCCATTCCGGGCCGATACCTCGCGTTGGGCCGCGTCGAGGTCCACGCGCTGTCGGCTCGCGATCCCGGCCAGCACGGCCAGCGGGTCTTCTTCCTTGACGGGCGCGGGCAGATTCACGCTCGCTTCCCAGCCTTGCGTCGAGGACACGCCCATGCCGCGCGCAAGCGTGAGGCGCGCCCGCAGCG
>JBGTIG010000014.1:0-1639 GCA_041745755.1 Lysobacterales bacterium | reverse complement strand
GGTGAGTCCTGGCGCTATCGGATCCACATTGCCAACGACGCCGCGACGTACTGGTATCACCCCCATCCGCACTACCGCACGGGAATGCAGGTACACAAGGGCATGGCGGGCATTCTGCTGGTGGAGGACGAAACCGATGACGCACTTCGCGCTGGGCTCGGACTGACTTTCGGTGTCACCGAGCTGCCGCTGGTGATCCAGGACAAGCAGGTGGGACCCACGAACCAGTTCGAGTACGAGTTTGGCGAAGACGACTGGATCGGCAATCGCATGCTGGTGAACTACGTGGTGCAACCGAAGCTTGCGGCCGAGCGCCGCTGCTACCGCTTCCGAATGTTGAACGCATCGAATGCTCGCCCTTTCCGGCTCGCCTGGCTCGCCGACGGGTCGCCATTGCCCTTCCACCTGATCGGTGCGGACACGGGTTCTTTCGCGCGCGCGCTCACGGTTCGCGAGGTGTACCTGGCCCCCGGGCAGCGACTGGATGTGCTCATCGATTTCTCAGGGCTCCCAGTCCGCACCCGGGTGATGCTGACGAGTTTGCCGTTCGATCCCATGGAGAACGACGGCGCTCCCTTCATGGATCCCTCGATGGAGCATCCCGGGGCGGTGCCGTTGGGAGATCCGCTCGACATCATGGCCGTGGACCTTGACGGTCCGGCCGCCGATCGACTGCGACCACCACGGCGGGCCGGGAGCGAGCCGCGGTTCCGCGATCGCAAACCCGATCGGGGTTTTCGGCTGCATATCGAGAATCGCCGGTGGCTCATCAACGGACGCAACCATCACGACGACCAGGATCTTCCGCGCTTCGATGTGCCCCGGGGAGCGCGCGAAGTCTGGGAGTTTCGCAACGACACGGTGAGCATGCCGCATCCCATGCACACGCACGGTTTCCGGTTCCGAGTGCTGGCGCGCAGTGGAAGCCCGAAGCAGGTGCGCAGGCACGCTCTCGATCGCCGCGGTCGCACCCCGCACGATTTCGGTTGGCTCGACACGGTGCTGGTATGGCCGGGCGAAACGGTGCGGGTCGGCATCGACTTCAGCCAGCCCTACCGCGGCGACCAGACTTACATGCTTCACTGCCACAACCTCGAACACGAGGACCAGGGACTGATGCTCAACTTCCGCGTGCGCGACGCGGAAAGCGTGTAAGCCTGAGGCGAGCGGACCAGCCGAAAAGGGGACGGCGAAAAGGGGACGGAGGTAATTAAGGGCGAGTCTCCTACGACACGCCGCGGCAATCTCCTCACGCGGGCGGGCGAGTGAAGGCAGACGCTGGTGCCCTTCGCCTATCGCACCCACAACATGTCCCGTTCCCCTCGCATGGGAATTCCTGGCCTGCCGATGCACGTCACCCAGCGCGGCGTGAATCGCTGCGCCATATTCCTCGACGATAGGGATCGTCACCACTACCGTCGAGCGTTGCGGGAAGCGTGCCACAAACACGCGGTGTCCGTGCACGCGTTCGTCCTCATGGACAATCACGTCCATTTGCTGCTGACCGCAACGCGCGGCGGTGAACTCGCACGTGCGATGCGGCTCGCGGGCCAGACTTACGTGCAGTGCTTCAATGCCCGGCACGGCCGCAGCGGGCCCCTCTGGCAGGGTCGTTTCAAGTCATGTCTCGTGCAGACAG
>JBGTIG010000013.1:0-1723 GCA_041745755.1 Lysobacterales bacterium | reverse complement strand
AGGCCGCCTTCGCGGCGGGCGCCAGTTATGTCGCGTTCGGCGCGATGTTCGCCTCCCGCACCAAGCCGCGCGCGCCTCACGCGCCGATGACGGTGTTCGGCGAGACTGCCGAGCTGGACATCCCGCGGGTGGCGATCGGCGGCATCACGCTCGACAATGCACGCGGCGTCGTGGTGGCGGGCGCAGACCTCCTCGCCGTGGTGTCCGCGATTGCCGATGCGGACGATCCAGCGGCGGCGGCGGCGCGATTTGCCGCCATTTTCAGCAGCTCGCCCGCATCATGCAGTCATGCCGTCGCCGATTCGGCGCCGTTCCTCCCGCCCACGGAAGCCCCATGAGCCGCAACTCGGAACTTTTCGCCCGCGCACTGGAGCTCATGCCCGGTGGCGTGAATTCACCCGTACGTGCGTTCCGCAGTGTCGGCGGCGAGCCCTTCTTCGCCGAGCGTGCGCAAGGCGCGTATCTCTGGGACGTCGACGGCAATCGCTACATCGACTACATCGGCTCCTGGGGACCCGCCATCGTCGGGCACGCACACCCCGAAGTGATCAGGTCGGTGATCGAGACTGCAACCCACGGTCTCTCGTTCGGCACGCCCTGCGCGCTCGAAGTGACGATGGCGGAAGTCGTCACGCGGCTGGTTCCGAGCATGGAAATGCTGCGCATGGTGAACTCGGGCACCGAGGCCACGATGTCGGCCATCCGTGTCGCGCGCGGAGCGACCGGCCGCACGCGCATCGTCAAGTTCGAGGGCTGTTACCACGGGCACGCCGATGCATTCCTGGTTCGCGCAGGCTCCGGTGCGCTGACCCTGGGTGTGCCCGACTCTCCCGGCGTGCCGAAGGCACTCGCCGATCTCACTTCCACACTGCCCTACAACGATGCCGAAGCCGCCACCCGCCTGTTCGAGGAACTCGGACACGAAATCGCCGCGGTGATCGTCGAACCCATTGCCGGCAACATGAACCTGGTGCTGCCAGCGGAAGGATTCCTCTCGCACCTCCGTTCGCTCTGCGATGCGCATGGCGCATTGCTGATTTTCGACGAGGTGATGACCGGTTTCCGGGTGGCGCTCGGTGGCGCGCAATCGCTGTACGGGATCGTCCCGGATCTCTCGACCTTCGGCAAGATCATCGGCGGTGGCATGCCGGTGGGTGCGTACGGCGGGCGCCGCGAGCTCATGCAGCAGGTGTCGCCGAGCGGTCCCATCTACCAGGCCGGCACCTTGAGCGGGAACCCCGTGGCGATGGCGGCTGGGCTGGCGACGCTGCATCTGATCCAGCAGCCGGGATTCCACGCGGATCTCCTGCGCAAGACACGCCTGCTGTGCGACGGCCTCGCGGCAGTGGCGATCGAGGCCGGCGTCCCGTTCAACTGCAATTGCGTCACCGGCATGTTCGGAATGTTCTTCAGCCCGGGCCCGGTCAGTACGTTCGCGCAGGTGATGGCGTGCGACGCGGCGGCGTTTCGCCGCTTCTTTGCCGCGATGCTGCGGCAAGGGGTCTACTTCGGCCCGTCTGCCTTCGAAGCCGGATTCATGTCCGCCGCGCACACCGAAGACGACATCGCCCGGACGCTCGACGCCGCGCGAATTGCCCTGCGCGAAGTCGCGGACGCGGCACCCGGCGGGGCGGCATGAAACCCGAAACGCTCGCCGTTCGCGTGGGCGCCGGTACCGACACCGCCACGGGCGGCGTGGCGCCGTCGATCGAACTCAGCACGT
>JBGTIG010000012.1:0-2503 GCA_041745755.1 Lysobacterales bacterium | reverse complement strand
TTGGCCTCGCGATCGAGCTCAACGCGAATGCCCGCGCACCACTCGTCTTCCCGCATCCCCGCGGTTGGTGCCGCACGTTCCGCCCGCTGCTCATCGTGATTCATCGACAGCCCTCCAGTTGCAGGCGCAGTGCGGCGAGCGCACGCGCAAGGTGAGTCTTGACGCTGCCTTCGCTGCAGCCCATCGCCGCCGCGGTCGCCGCGACATCGAGCCCCTCCCAGACCCGCAAGGTGAACGCCTGGCGCTGGCGACCGGGCAATCTCGCCAGGGCTCGCGTCAGCGCGCTGCGCGTATCGGCATCCGCGGCGCGTTGCAGCGGCCCTGCCTCGCGCTCGTCGGCGATGCGCTCGAGCGGATCGTCGGCGTCTTCGACAGCCCCCGACTGCGGCGAAAACCACACACGAAACCGACGCCGGACGCTGCTTCGTCGCTGGTGATCGCGGACACGACTTTCCAGCACCCGGTGAAACAGCGGCGCCCATTCCTCGGCGGGGCGTGCGGCGTAGCTGCGTACGAAGCCCAGCATCGCATCCTGCACGATGTCGAAGGCGTCCTCGCGATCCGCCACGCCGAGTCGCGCGACGTACAGTGCGCGCCGCTCCACGCTTTCGAGAAACCCCTCCAGGGTACGCGGCGCCTTCGACGCCGTCGCACGCTGCAGGTGCGCCGACCCATCGGTGGCGTCGAGCGTCTGGCTCACCACGAACATCGGCGGGTCACAGGGTTGGCTCCGTTGCGCGTGGTGCGCGGCGCACGCCGCGCGATGAGTCTCGCATGGCTCAAGCGGGATAACGCAGTGCCCGGGTTCCGGTTGACTCGCGCGGGAGGAGATACGCTGCTGCCGCGGTCTCCGGTGGTGACCGGTGACCCCGCGGCAGACCCGACGCGACGCGATTCGCGGCCCTTGACAAGCACGCCGGATCGCGCTCCATGGCTTCGTTGTTCACAGGGACCGCCATCGTGCGCGATTTGTGAAGCTTGCGTTTCGATCCGGCGTGGGTTGCGGTGATGAATTTGCCTAAGCTGTTGAAAAAAACGCAGATTCCGAATATGGCTAATTTTTGACCAAGCCACTCTGCAGGGCTTGCGACAAGCCTTCGGGGGCGCCCGAACCGCGCTCGTGCACAGAGTTATCCACAATCCGTGTGGATAAGGAAAAAAATTCAGCCAGCGCACTCACTTGGGCCACTCTTGTGTCGAGTGCATGAGCAACGCGCGCTAAGTCGGGAGGTGGACGGCAATCCTCTCTTGCCGACGCCCTTTGCAAGCTTGCCGCTTCACCCATCCGGCTGCTTTGATGCCGGCATGGATGCGGCCGATCGAACGTTCCCGGTGATGCGCGTGGCGCTGCCGGTGCCCATGCCGCAGACCTTCGATTACACCAGCGGCCGCCACGGTGAAGTAGATGCCGGTTGGATCGGATGCCGCGTGCGGGTGCGGCTCGGCTCTCGACGCCTGATCGGCGTCGTCGTGGGAATCGGCGCTCCCGCGGGCGTGCACGCGCTGCGTGACATCGAAGCCAGGCTCGACGTCACGCCGATTCTTGTGGGCGAACTGTTCGAGAGTCTCGCGTGGGCAGCGCGCTACTACGCCCATCCTCTCGGTGAAGTGCTTGCATCCGCATTGCCGGTTTGGCTGCGCACCCGCGCCGCCGCGCCAGCACCCGGCGCCACCCGGCTCAGCCTGACCGACAGCGGGCGCACGAACCTTGCCAGCAAACCGCCGCGACCCGGAAGCGCAGGAGCGCGCCTGCTCGAACAACTCGACGCCGGCGTGCACGCTGTCCCCGAACTTCTCACCAGCGACGCCGCCAGGCGCACCGCGCGAGGGTGGCGTCGATGCGGCTGGCTCGATGCCGAAGCCTGCGCACCGACGGCTGCGATCCCGGCAGCTGGACCCGTGCTCAATCCGGCGCAGCGTTCGGCCATTGACGCCGTGCTTGCGGAGCGCGGCTTCGCGACCTGGGTGCTCGATGGCGTCACCGGGTCGGGCAAGACCGAGGTCTACCTCGAACTCATCAAGGCGGAGCTTGCGGCAGGACGGCAGACGCTGCTGCTGGTGCCCGAGATCGGACTCACTCCGCAACTGCTCGCCCGTCTGGAATCGCGCCTCGGCGTCGCCATCGGCGTCATCCATTCGGCGCTTTCCAATGGCGTGCGCGCCCGGGTATGGCAGGCGGCGGCGAGCGGGGAACTCGACGTCATCCTCGGCACCCGATCCGCCGCGTTCGTGCCGTTGCCGCGCGCGGGTCTCATCGTCATCGATGAGGAACACGACGCGGCGCTGAAGCAGCAGGACGGCTTTCGCTACCACGCCCGCGATTTCGCCATCGTGCGCGCGCAGGCGCTCGGCATTCCCATCGTGCTGGGGTCGGCAACGCCGTCGATCGAGACCCTGGCAAACATTGCGCAGGGGCGCTACCGGCGACTGGTCCTGCCCGAACGCGCGGGTGCCGCGAGGCCTCCGCGCGTGCGCGTGCTGGACCTGCGCGCTGCCCCGTTGC
>JBGTIG010000011.1:0-3370 GCA_041745755.1 Lysobacterales bacterium | reverse complement strand
TGGCTGCGGGAACCACGACTGCACCAGGCAGTACGGCAAGCGATGCAATCCGAGCGCACGCACGTGGCTCGCTACCGCGAGGAACTTCTCGCACACTCCCCGTTCGCGATGCGCACGCAATGAAACTGCCGCAACTCGGCGCTTCCGCAGAAGCGCCGTTTCCGCCTCCGCAACGCGCATTGATCGAGCCGAACGGATTGCTTGCCTGGGGCGGCGGGCTCGAGGTCACACGCTTGCGCCACGCCTATGCACAGGGCATCTTTCCCTGGTACAGCGAAGGCCAACCCCTGCTCTGGTGGTCGCCCGATCCGCGGGCGGGTTTCGATCCCCGCGACATGCACGTGCCCACCCGCCTGGCGCGCTGGTTGCGCAGATGCCGATGGTCGGTTTCGAGCAATACCTGCTTCGATGCGGTGGTCGCGGGCTGCCGGGCGCCGCGGCGCGATGACCCGGCTGGCGGCACCTGGATCACGGACCACATGCGCGAAGCGTACGCCGCTCTTCACAGCGCCGGCGACGCGCACAGCATCGAGGTGTTCGACGGTGACCGCCTCGTCGGAGGCCTCTACGGCGTGGCGTCAGGCGCGGTGTTCTGCGCGGAATCAATGTTCAGCGTCGAGACCAATGCCTCGAAGCTCGCCCTGCTCACGCTTGCGGAAGTGTGGAGTCGGGCGGGCGGCCACTGGATCGACGCGCAGATTCCTTCACGGCATCTTGCATCGCTCGGGGCTCGCAATATTTCACGCGCGCAATACCTCGAGCTGCTTGCCCGACACCACGCTCCCGTCGAGTGGCCCCCGGGCCCTAAGTGAACTCCGGCTCCCTGCGCGATACAGGGCTGGACGCCCATACTCCTAGGAGTCGACCAGGTACTGGCCGCGACCGGAACCCTTGATGCGATACATCGCAAGATCCGCGCGGCGTATCAACGACTCGGCATCGGTTTCGCCCGGCCGGCGGAGCGCGATGCCGATACTCGCGGAAAGCGTGCACGCGCTGCCGTCCACCTCGAACGGCATGGCCATCGCCGCGCCGACCTTTGCTGCCACCGCGCCCGCCTCCGCCTCGTTTTCGATGGCCTCGAGGATCACGATGAATTCATCGCCGGCCACGCGCGCGACCGTGTCGGTGGTCCGCACGCTGCGGGTCAGGCGTCGGCTGAAGGCTTTCAATGCAAGGTCGCCACCCTCGTGCCCGAAGCGGTCGTTGATCGACTTCAAGTGATCGAGGTCGAGAAACATGAGCGCCATGGGCTGCCCGTAACGTTCGCTCCGCGCGATTGACTCCGCCAGCCGGCTCTCCAGTCGCCGGCGGTTGTACAGGCCCGTGAGGGCATCTAGGTGCGCTTCCTGCCTCAAGGCGTCCTCTGTCTCCCGCTGTACGGTGATGTCGTAAAGCACGCCGTATACCCCAACCACCTCGTTGAGCTCGTTGAAGTCGGGAATATAGGTGCCGCGCATGACGCGGCCCGTGTCCGGCCAGACGAATTCGAACTCGTCGGTGCTGCCCTTGAACGCGCGGTCGAGGTGCGGCTCGACCTGCGCCAGCACACGGCTGTCGATCACCTCGGAAATCAGTCGTCCGGTGATCTCGGTGACGGGTCGGCCCAGCAGCTCTGCGTACCGCGCATTGTTGAACTGGAAACGACGGTCATGATCGATGTAGGCAACCAGCGCAGGGAGATTGTCGGCAATGAGCCTCAGCTTCGTCTCGCTCGCCGCGAGCAGCACCTGCGCTGTCTTCAAGTCCGTGATGTCGAAGGTCATCGAGTAGAAACCCTGAACATGACCCTCGCCATCGGTATCGGGTACATACGTTGTCCGATACGTATGCTGGCGACCGCGCACCGAGAACCGGCCTTCGAACGTCACGATCTCGCCGCGAAATACCGCTGCCAGTTCCGCGGCATGCGCGTTGTAGAGCAGGTCGCCACGCACTTCGCGCAGCGTCTTTCCGAGAATGGTGTCGGTGTCCACCCCGAGGGTCTCGCCGATCCGCGCATTCGCGAACCGGTAGCGCTCGTCGCGGTCGATATAGGCCACGAGCGCCGGGAGGTTGTCGGTGATCAGGCGCAGGCGTTGTTCGCTGGCGCGCAGCGCGTTCACCAGTTCATGGCGCGCTGTCACATCACGGCTGACTCCCACCACCCCGGATACCACGCCCGCCCTGTCCAGCAACGGATGGCGGGACGTCCAGACAACGTAAGGCTTGCCGTCCGGCTGGCGGATTCCGTGAAACTCGCGCCGGGTGGAACGGCCGGAGTCTATGACTTCGCGATCGAAGCGGTCGGTGTGTTCGGCCCGCTCCGGGTCCATGAGGTCGTGTATCGGGTGCCCCACGATCTCCTCCCGAGGCCGGCCGAGGAACTCCGCAGCCGGATCGTTGACGAGCAGGAACCGGCCGTCCACCGCCCGCACGAAGATCATGTCGGTGGTGCCTTCGACGACACCCGTCGCCAGCGAACATTCCCGATGCAACTTGCGGTCGTAGCGCCGGAACGTCTGCAGGGCGAATCCGAAGAGGCCGCCGCTCATGGCCGTGAGCGCGCCGAGTCCGAGCCACGACAGGCGCTCGAGGTTGGCGACCGGCGCGTACACTTCCGCCGCTGCCTGGCTGAGGACCAGCAAGTAGGGAGAATTGGCCACCGGCGCAAGCGCACTGAACTCGAGACGCGGGTGTGTCTCCTGCGGGTGATGAACCACCGCGGCGCGTCCCGCGGCCAGCGCTTCGAGCAGGCTCGACGAGGTATGGCTCCTGCCCTGCCACGCGCGGTCCGTGCTTGCCAGCACCAGGCCACGCGGGTCCACCAGCGAGACGGAACCGGTCCGGCCGAGGCGACTGCGATGGGCCTTTTCGAACAGGTCGCCCTGCGCGAACGCGCCCTCGACGATGGCGGGATCGAGCATCGGCGCGACGTGCGCCGCGAGCGCTTCGGCGTGCGCCAGCCGACTGGTTTCCATGAGCATCCGCTGCTCCGCCGTCGATTGCTTGAGCGCGTAGGCGCCGATCGCGAGCGGCAGTGCGACACTTGCGATGGCCAGTGCGAACAAACCCTGCACTCGACGCCGTGACTCGGCGGCGGTGGGTATTTCGAGCAGTTCGGACCCGGTCCTCACCCTGTTGCCCATACAGGATTATGCGGCGCTCTCACCGCAGGATTCCGGCGATCGCCGCCTTGAGGGCCTCCGGAAGATAAGGCTTCTGCAGCATGGGCGATTCGTGGAAATCCGCGGGCAGTCCCTCGCGCCCGTAGCCCGACGCGAATGCGAACGGGACGCCCGCCTCACGCAGCTTCACGGCTACGGGAAAAACTTCCACGCCGGCGAGATTGACGTCGAGCAGTGCGCAGTCGATGCGTTCGGGGCCATCG
>JBGTIG010000010.1:0-3135 GCA_041745755.1 Lysobacterales bacterium | reverse complement strand
GCGCGCGCTGCACGCGAGCGGGTGGTCGCTGATCTTGCCTCGGCCCAGGATGCCCGCGCCACCCGACTGGCTGCGCTCCGGTCCAACGAGCGGGACCTGGTCGCCCTCCTGGAACGCATCGCCGACGCGATCGCCGACGTGCCGAAAATCCTCGCCGATGCCGAGCCGTTGCTCAGCCTCAAGGGCAAGTTGCCCTGGCCGGTGCGGGGCCGGGTGTTGAAGGCCTATGGGAGTGCCAACAGCGCGGGCGAGGCGAGCGACGGGATGCTGATCGACGCGCCGTCCGGCACCGAGGTGGGCGCAGTGGCACACGGCCGCGTCGTCTTCGCCGACTGGCTGAAGGGCTATGGCCTGGTGCTGATCCTCGATCACGGAGAGGGGTTCATCACCCTCTACGCGCACAACGAGTCGCTGCTGAAAGACGTGGGCGACTGGGTAACGCGCAGCGAGGCCGTCGCGGTCTCCGGTGCCAGCGGCGGCCGCGAGGATCCCGGCGTGTACTTTGAACTCCGTCGTCACGGCGTGCCGCAGAATCCCGGCACGTGGCTCGCACGGCGTTGAGGCAACGGCCTCGGCCACGCGCCGTTGACCAGCTGGCCGCGCCGACTCGCTAGCATCGACCCATGCGCCCGCTGACCCCCACTGCATGTGTCGCTGCTTTGCTGTTGCTCGCTTGCCTGGCCCGGACCACCGCTGCCGCGGCGGAAACCGACGCCAGCGCAGCATCCGCAGCTGTCGCGGGTGATTCCACCCTTGACGGCTCCGTTGAGGATTCGAACGTCATCGGGTCCTCGAGCAATGGCGCCCGAAGCGACACGGATGACGTGCCGCTCGATGAACTGCGTGAACTCGCGAGTGTCTACGCGGGCATTCGCGCAAGCTACGTCGACGAGGTCGATGGCAAGCGGCTGATCCGCGCGGCGACGCTGGGCATGCTGCGCGCGCTCGATCCCCACAGCGAGTACTACGACGCGGCGACGCTCGAGCGATTCGATCGCGACATGCGCGGTCGCTACGCCGGCATCGGTGTCGAAGTGGTGTCGTTCGCGCGCATCCTCCAGGTGCTCGGTGTGGTGGAGGATTCACCCGCGGCCCGCGCGGGCGTGCTCGCCGGCGACGTCATCGAGACCATCGATGGGCGGCCTGTGGGCGCCGCGCCCGGAGACGCGGATCGATTGCGCGGGCCGCTGGACAGCACGATCGCGCTGGGCATTCGCCGCGAGGGCACGCCGGAACTCATCGATGTCTCGATCAGGCGTGCGCCGATCACTTTGCCGAGCGTGGATTCCGCATGGCTCCAGCCGGGCATCGCGCATGTCGCGATCCGCCATGTGCGCGAGCGCAGCGCGCTCGAACTGCGGCAGCACCTGGCGGCGTTGCACAAGGCGCAGTCGCTGCGCGGGATCGTGCTGGACCTTCGCGACAACCCGGGCGGTGTGCTGCCGGCTGCGGTTTCCATCAGCGACAGCTTTCTCGATGCGGGCAGGATCGTGCGCACGCACAGCCGCCTGCCGGAGCTCGAGGGCACATCCAGCGCGACGCCTGGCGATCTGTCGCACGGCGCCGCGATCGTGGTGCTGGTCGATGCTGCCACCGCCTCGGCCGCGGAGCTCATCGCCGCGGCGCTGAAGGACAACCACCGCGCGCGCATTGTCGGCTCACGCACGTTCGGCAAGGGCTCGGTACAGAGCGTGGTGCCGCTTGAGGGCGGCGGCGCGATCAAGCTCACCACCGCGAGATATTTCACGCCCGAGGATCGAACGCTGCAATCCGTGGGCGTATTGCCGGACGTCGATCTCGCACTGCTGCGTGCACGCGCATCCGCCGGTGCGAGCGGGCAGGGCACGCTCGCCGTTGATGAGGGCGAGCGCGATACCGAACTCGACGCGGCGGTGCGCGAACTCCTCTCGATGCTGGGCGGGCCGAAGGGGAATGCTGCGCGGAACTGAAAAAGTCTGATCAGGTCGTCCCCGGACCTGTCGGGGTCAATTGCGCTGGCGGCGGACGATGGCGGGGCGGGAGGCAAAGGCGAACAGGATGCCGGCGAAAAATCCGGCGAGATGGATCGACCAGGCGACCGCGCCGAACGAAGGATCGATCCAGGCGAAAAGCGCCTGCATCACTGCCCAGAGTCCGATCAGCCACGCGGTGGGAATGCGCACGAACTCGAGAAAAAGTCCGAGCGGCAGGACGAGGCCCAGACGTGAACGGGGAAACAGCGCGAGGTAGGCGCCCACCATCGCTGAGACCGCTCCGCTCGCACCGACGATCGGCGCCGAGACGTCACCTAGCGTCGCGGCACCGGCAAAGTTGGCCAGCGCGCCGCAAAGGAGAAACAGCGCCAGCAGTCTCGCGGGTCCGAGCAGGCGCTCCGCGGGAGGACCGAAGATCAGCAGGAAAATGAGATTGCCGAGAAGATGCAGCCAGTTCGCGTGCATCGCGAGCGAAGCGAAGGTCGCGCTCAGCAGATCGACGACGTTGGCAAGGCCCGGCGACGACCACGGCGCCGCCAATTTTTCCGCGGTCAGACCGAAGCCCGCGAGTGCACTGCGCCTTTGCTCCTCGCCCACGGATTCGAGCAGCAGGAATCCGCCAGCCGCGACCAGCGCGATGCCGAAAGTCGCCCAGGGCAGGCGCTTGCGCGGGCGGGTGTCGATACGGACGAACACGACCGCGGGTCAGGTCAACGGGGCAGTCGCGACAACAGGAATCGCTGGCCTTGCGCCACCAGGATCACGCCATCGCTGCGAATCTCCTCGACCATGAGCTCGCCTGAGCTCTCACCCTCGTGCAGTCGCTTGCCATCGAGGATCACGACCCGCTCGGTCGGCGCCGCGCGGTAGAGATGCATGTTGAGCACGAGAGGCGGCAGCGACTGGCGCATCGCCAGCGGCAGGTCACTGCGCTCCGGGATATCCGACGCGGGCGACTCCCCGGTGACCGGTGGCGGCATGTCGCGTGCCGCCGCGGGCGCGCTTTCGGCATCGACGACCCTCCCGGGTTGCGGCGCATCGGAAGACCCGGCGGGCGCGCTGTCAACGTTCGCGACCGGGGTCGCAGGCGACTCGGCTGCGGGCGCGCCGAGGATTTCCGGCTCCGCGGCTGGCGGTAGCTCCTCGACGGGCGAGTGCCCCG
>JBGTIG010000009.1:0-3200 GCA_041745755.1 Lysobacterales bacterium | reverse complement strand
CCGGAGCCGTCCTGGTTCAACCTCGTCGACGTCCCGAGCAGCCAGGCCCCCGGCCAGATCCGCGTGGTGCCGCGCAATGCGCTGGCGAGTCTTTTGTTCCGCAAGTTCAACTGCGACGTGCCGGGCCCCTTGATTTCCGGTGGCCGCATGCCGCTGGACCGGCCACCCAGACCGCTCGCGGAACAGGCGCTGATCTACGACTGGATCATGGCCGGAGCGCCTTTCGAACCCACTGACACCATCTTTTTCGCCGGTTTCGAACAGCGCGGCTTCGTACCCTGAGCGCGGGCGCCGCGTGATCGCGCGTTCGAATTCGCGAAGACGCCGGTACCCGGACCTCATGCATCCCTCGATCATCCCTGCACGGGCGCCGCGATCCGTCATGCGCAAGGCGCGGTAGAGGGGGCGGCGGGAGCGACGCGCGCCCGCCCGCCGACATTGACGATGACCAGTCGCAGCGGAACTCCCTGCCCATCGCAGACCCGCAGGGTGAGATTGGTACCGGCATTGCGACCGTCGGGCCGGAACCGGATGATGCTTCTCCCGGAACTGGTCGAGACGCGGCGCTCGCCGAGGTCGATGGACTGAGCCACGGCGATGAGCTCTTCCCCGGCGTCGAGCCTGCCGTCTTCGTTCCGGTCCCGGAAGCCGATCCATCCCCCGGAGTAATCGGTGCCGCCCGCGCAGGTCCTGGCGTCGACGCTTGGGCAGATCACCGCGCCGTCGTGCAGCGTGAGCGCCCCGGTGCGGACGCGTGCGATGTCTGTCAGCAGCCGATTGACTGCGGTAGCGGTGCGATTGCGCTCGAGCGCGTTGCTGAAGCTCGGCACCGCGATCGCGAGCAGCACGCCGCCGAGACCCATTGTGGTCAGCAGTTCGAGCAGGGTGAGTCCCAGCATCGCGCGCGCCCCTGCACCGGTTCGAAGTCTGGAACGTTCCATGGCATGTTCTCCGTTCTGGAGCTGCCACGATTCCCCAAAGCCGTGGGCGCGGCATCGGCATTTCGCACCGCTCCCGGGTAGGAAATTGCCCTATCGCCCCCACTTCCCGCCTCTCGACGCACGCGGCCTCCCTCGAACCGGACCCTTCACGATGACCGATCGATTCCAGCTGGTGGCGCCGTTCGAGCCAGCCGGCGACCAGCCGCAGGCCATCGCCAGGATGATCGAGGGCTTCGAGGCGGGTCTCGCCCACCAGACGCTGCTCGGCGTCACCGGCTCGGGCAAGACCTTCAGCATCGCCAACGTGGTGCAGGCGGTGCAGAAGCCAACCCTGGTCATGGCGCCCAACAAGACGCTTGCGGCGCAGCTCTATGGCGAGTTCAAGGCCTTCTTCCCGCACAACGCTGTCGAATACTTCGTCAGCTACTACGACTACTACCAGCCAGAGGCCTATCTCGCCGCGTCCGACACCTATATCGAGAAGGACTCCAACATCAACGAGCACATCGAGCAGATGCGGCTGTCTGCGACCAAGGCGCTGCTGGAACGTCGCGATGCGCTGATCGTCTGCACCGTGTCCTCGATCTACGGCCTGGGCGATCCCGGCGAATACCACCGCATGGTGCTGCACATGGTGCGCGGTGAGCGCATCGACCAGCGCGACCTGATCCGCCGCCTCACCGACCTGCAATACAAGCGTGGCGATTTCGAGCTCCGCCGCGGCAGCTATCGCGTGCGCGGCGAGGTCATCGACGTATTCCCGGCGGAATCCGACGCCGAAGCGGTACGCATCGAACTGTTCGACGGACTGATCGAAGCCATCACCGTGTTCGATCCGCTGACCGGAGAGACGCTGCGCAAGGTTCCGCGCTACACCATCTATCCGAAAACCCACTACGCCAGCACGCGGCGCACCGTGCTCGAAGCCATCGAGACCATCAAGGACGAACTGAGCGGGCGCCTCGAGGTTCTGTACGCAGACGGCAAGCTGCTGGAGGCGCAGCGGCTCAAGCAACGCACCACCTTCGATCTCGAGATGATGGCGGAGATCGGTTTCTGCCAGGGCATCGAGAACTATTCCCGCCACCTCACGGGCCACGCTCCGGGCGAGCCGCCTCCCTGCCTTTTCGATTACCTGCCGCCGGATTCATTGCTGGTCGTGGACGAATCGCACGTGACCATTCCGCAGATCGGCGCGATGTACAAGGGCGACCGCTCGCGCAAGGAAAACCTGGTGCAGTACGGTTTCCGCCTGCCGTCGGCGCTGGACAACCGGCCGCTCAAGTTCGAAGAGTGGGAGGCCCGTGCGCCGCGCATGATCTGCGTGTCGGCGACGCCCGGGCCTTACGAACTCAGGCATTCGGTGGGTGCCGTGGTCGAACAGGTGGTGCGGCCCACAGGCCTCATCGATCCTGAGGTCGAGATCCGTCCCGTACGCACGCAGGTCGACGACCTGCTATCCCAGATCACAGAGCGCGTGGCGATGGGCGATCGCGTGCTGGTCACGACCCTCACCAAGCGCATGTCGGAGAGCCTCACCGAGTACCTCGCGGAGCATGGCGTCAAGGTGCGATACCTGCATTCCGACATCGACACCGTGGAGCGCGTCGAGATCATCCGTGACCTGCGCCTCGGCGTCTTCGACGTGCTGGTCGGCATCAACCTGCTGCGCGAGGGGCTCGACATGCCGGAGGTATCGCTGGTTGCGATCCTCGACGCCGACACGGAGGGATTCCTGCGTTCGGAGGGATCGCTCATCCAGACCGTCGGTCGCGCCGCGCGGAATCTTCGCGGCAAGGCGATCCTCTATGCCGACACGATCACCGGGTCGATGCGGCGTGCGCTGGACGAGACCGACCGCCGCCGCGCCCGGCAGGTCGAGTTCAACCTCGAACACGGGATCATTCCGCGGACCGTGTCCAAGGAGGTTGCGGACATCATGGAAGGCGCGCGCAGCGAGGCCGCCGAAAAGCGCAACGCGCGCGGCAAGGTCGGACAGATGGCGGTCAGCGAGCCCCGCGTCGATTACGCGGCGATGCCGCCCGCGAAACTCGCGGCCAGGCTCCGCAAGCTCGAACAGCAGATGTACCAGCACGCGCAGAACCTCGAGTTCGAAGCCGCAGCACGCGTGCGCGACGAGATCCGCAAGATCAAGGCGGCGGGCCTCATGGCCTAGTTGTCACCTGACGTTCGCGCACAACTGCGGCCCGATCGCGTCGGTTCCGGGCGAGACTGCAGGCCCGATGGCGCGGGTCCCCG
>JBGTIG010000008.1:0-3839 GCA_041745755.1 Lysobacterales bacterium | reverse complement strand
GGGTTGCGAAGCCTGATGCGATCAAACCTTCGGGAGGGGATCATGCGAGCTGTTCGAATTTCCACGGTTTTGTGCGCCGCGGCTTCATTGCTGGTCAGTTTCGCCGTTTCGGCGAACACGGAGCGCCTGCAGCGCACCGCGATCGAATACGAGATGGTCCTCAAGGCCACTCCGAACGATGTCGCCAACCCGCCCATCATCCGCGGAAACGCGGCTATGTATTCGGCGACCACGGTGGGTGGGCCCACCTATAACCGTGCGCTTCAGGATTGCTCCGCATTGTCGGGCGTGGGCACGGGCGTGAGTTACCACGTGCAGCCGTTCAGCGTGGCTGTGACGGGGGCCTACTCGGTCACGATGACGGCCGGCGAACCCGACTACGACGAGTTCATATTCGTCTACCAGAATGCTTTCAACCCCGCCGCCGCGCTGACCAATTGCATCGCAGGCGACGACGACGGCCCCGGTGGCGTGGGCGACCCGCCTGTCATCGCCTCGGTCAACCTCACCGCTGGCACCAGCTACTTCGTCGTCACCACGGGCTTCGCTCCGGCGGATGACGGCAGTTTCACCAATCAGATCGCAGGTCCCGGCGCCATCACCATCGGCGGCGGCGGGCCCACTGCGGACCTCGGCATCACCAAGACGGCGCCGCAGGGCGTGCTGGTCGGCGGTTCGTTCACCTACGTGCTCAATGCCATCAATAACGGTCCCGCGGGCGCCACGGCAGTAGTGGTCACCGATGTTCTTCCTGCGGGCGTCAGCTTCGTCAGCAGTACCTGCGGCGCCACGGCCGCCGGCAGCACAGTCACCTGGAACATCGGCAACCTGGCCAACGCCGCGACGGCGAGCTGCACCTTGACCGTGACCCTTGCGGGCATGTGCACGACGGTGAGCAACACGGCCTCGATCGACGGCGCGGAAGCCGACGGCGTGGCTGCAAACAATTCCTCGACCGCCACGAACGGCGGCGGCAATGTCGTGCAGGATCCCGGTTTCGAGGCTGGCGCCAGCGGCGACAGTCCCAACTGGACGGAGGCCTCGACCAACTTCGGCTCGCCGCTTTGCACGGTTGCACTGTGCGGGACCGGTGGCGGGACCGCCGCACCGCGCACCGGGACGGTGTGGACGTGGTTCGGCGGCGCGGGCACTGCGCTCGAAGTCGGATCGATGCAGCAGTCCGTCATCATTCCCGCGAGCGCGACCACCCTTAACTTCTTCACGCGGTTTGGTGCCTGCACCGGCGGCGCGGGTGACTTCCTGCGCGTGACGATTGATGGCACCGAGGTTTTCCGGCGCGACTCGACCTATGCGGGTTGCGGCGAGACGGCCTACGTCGCCAATTCCGTCAACATCGCGGCGTTCGCCAACGGCGCCAGCCATGTGCTGCGTTTCGAGTCGACCACGGGCTCGGCCGCCTCGAACTCGAATTTCAGCCTCGACGACATCTCGATCGCGGGCGCGCCGATGTGCGGTTCGGCGGCTGTGGACCTGGCGCTGACCCAGAGCAACAATGCGGGTGGCGGCGCTTTGCTCATCGGCAACACGTTCCAGAAGACGTTGACGCTGACCAACAACGGGCCGGGCGCGGCAAGCGCCATCACCGTCAGCGACACCCTGCCGCCGCAACTCGCGTTCGTGAGCAGCACCTGCGGCGCCACCGCGGTGGGACAGGTAGTGACCTACACCGTGCCGGCGCTGGCGAATGGCGCAGTCAACAACTGCGTGCTGACGGTGCGGGTGCAGGCAGCAGGCACCATCGTCAACACCGCGACGATCACGGCCTCGACGCCGACGGATACCACACCTGCCAATAACACCACCACGGCGCAAATCGGAGCTACGGGTGGCGGCGTGGTGCAGGCAGCGGTTCCGGCGCTCGATCGCAACATGCTGCTGGTTCTGCTTGGTCTCGTGACGCTGATCGGCGTAATCGCGATGCGACAACGGCAGACCTGATTGCTGCCGTCCGGTAGCCGCGCACGCGGCTTCCGCAAATGCCTGACTCAACGCCCGCCTCGCGCGGGCGTTGTTTTTCCGGTGGATGGGTCCGTCCGAGGATTGGATCGGCGTCTCCCGCGATTCCGTTCGTGGTTCGACCAGCTCACCACGAACGGAATTTTGAGGGGCTCACCACGAACGGAATCTGGAAGGCTCACCACGAACGGAATTTCGGACTGGGTCGCTATCACTTACCCTCGCCCCGTGACAACGGGGGTGAGTACGTGCGGCCGCGAGCCGCGGGCTCGCGCACGTACGAACGCCCGAGCAAGGCTCGGGCCGGGGCACGGAGTGGGGTGGCGCGCAGCGACGGGTGAGGGGTTACCCGGTTTCGCGCGAGCGCAGTCGGCCCCTGAGTCGAGCGCGGATCGGCGTTCCTCGCGATTCCGTTCATGGTTCGACTGGCTCACCACGAACGGAATTTTGAAGTGCTCACCACGAACGGATTTTGAGCGGCTCAGCACGAACGGAATTTCCTACGGAGTCACTGCCGCTTCCCCTCGCGCCGCAACGCGGGGAGAGGGGAGTAACTGCTACGCGCGGTTCTCCAGCAAGGGAAAGGGGTTCCGGGACCTGTGCTGCGCAAAGCAGGGACGTGAGCGTGCGCCGCGCGGCTATGATGCGCGGCCGACTTTGCGCGCACGGATTCCATGTCACTCGCCTTGCATCTTGCCGAAACGAATCGACGCCGCACGTTCGCGATCGTGTCGCATCCGGATGCGGGCAAGACGACACTGACCGAGAAGCTGCTGTTGTTCGGCGGCGCGATCCAGATGGCGGGGAGCGTCAAGTCGCGGAAGGCCTCGCGCCACGCCACGTCGGACTGGATGGCGCTCGAGAAGGAGCGCGGCATCTCGGTCACCTCCTCGGTCATGCAGTTTCCGTACGACGGACGCATCGTCAACCTGCTCGACACGCCCGGGCACGCCGATTTTTCCGAAGATACGTATCGCGTGCTGACGGCCGTCGACTCCGCGCTGATGGTGATCGACGTCGCCAAGGGCGTCGAGGAACGCACGATCAAGCTGATGGACGTGTGCCGCCTGCGCGACACGCCGATCATGACCTTCATCAACAAGCTCGACCGCGAGGGTCGCCCGCCGATCGACCTGCTGGACGAGATCGAACGCGTGCTCGGCATCGCTTGCGCGCCTATCACCTGGCCGATCGGCATGGGCAAGCGTCTCAAGGGCGTTGTGCACCTGCTGACAGGCGAAGTGCATCTGTTCGAGCCTGGCCGCAACTTCACGCGCCAGGATTCGACAATCCATGCATCGATCGACGATCCCGAACTCGAGCAGCGGATCGGCGCGGAACTGATGCGTGAGCTTCGCGACGAACTCGAACTGGTGAAGGGCGCCTCGCATCCATTCGACCGGGAAGCCTATCTCGCGGGGCGCCAGAGCCCGGTCTTCTTCGGATCTGCAGTCAATAACTTCGGGGTCCAGCTGCTGCTCGACTTCTTCGTCGAGCATGCCCCGCCGCCGCGGCCGCGAGAGGCCAGTCCGCGCCCCGTCGATCCCGCCGAGCCATCATTCAGTGGCTTCGTCTTCAAGATCCAGGCCAACATGGATCCGCAGCATCGCGACCGGGTCGCGTTCCTGCGCGTGTGTTCCGGTCGCTACGAGCCAGGCATGAAAGCGCTGCACGTTCGCGCATCGAAGGAAGTCAAGCTCGCGCATGCGCTTACGTTCATGGCCAGCGATCGAGAGATGGTCGACGTCGCCTACCCGGGCGATGTCATCGGCCTGCACAACCACGGCACCGTTTCGATCGGCGACACCTTCACCGAAGGCGAGCGCATCGCCTTCACCGGCATTCCCAATTTCGCGCCGGAG
>JBGTIG010000007.1:0-4195 GCA_041745755.1 Lysobacterales bacterium | reverse complement strand
TCAACGGGCTGGTGCCGGGTTTCGAAGGCGCTCGGCCGTTGTTCGGCGCCGACCGCGTGCTGGACGACGGGACGCTGCGCTTCAATCCGCAGTTCGAGTCGGGCGGCGGCGGTTACGCGTCCACGCCTGGCGACCTGGCGCGCTGGCTGGATGCCCTGAAGTCCGGGCGCGCGATCCCGCCCGCGGCGTGGGCGCGAATGTCCACGCCCACCGGCGGCAAGTCGGCGACGCAGCAATACGGTCTTGGCGTGCACATCGACGAGACGCCGGCCGGCACGGCGTACGGACACAGCGGTTATATCCCCGGTTACCTGTCGTGGGTACGGTTCTATCCGGCATCGGGCATTACGCTCGCGCTGCAGACCAACTCCAGCGACAACGCGCGCCTGCCCGATGACCCGTTCGAACTGGTGGATGCGATGGCGGTGGCGTTGGCGGCGCGTTGCGCAGTGCGCTGAACCCGACGCGGCCAAGAACAGATAGGCCGAGTAGAGCAGGACAAGGCGGGCCGCGGGTACGCTTGCGCATTGGGTTCCCTCTGCCGCCGCACCCTCCGGACGCCGCATCGTCCTCACGGGCTACGGCCCGCGGGTCCTGCTGGTGTCGATGGATCCCGCGACGGGAAAGCTCGGCCTCATCGAGTCGTTCCGCGACGCCGGCGCGAAAGCCGCCGGCGTCAGTTTCAATCGGACCGACTGGCCGCACGGTTCCAGTGGAAACGCGGTGCCGCACGGCGCGGTATTCGGTCGGGCGCGCTGACGATCGACCGGCGGTGAGCTGGACTGCGGCGCGCGAATCGCCGCCGAGTACCGGTTGCCGTGAGCCAACGATCAGCCGCGCCGCGCCATCTCGATCGTGGCGATGTCGATCTTGCGCATGGTCATCATGGCGTCGAAGGCGCGCTTGGCCGCTGCGCGGTCCGGATCCTTGATCGCCTCCGTCAATGCGCGCGGGGTGATCTGCCACGACAGACCCCACTTGTCCTTGCACCAGCCGCACTCGCTTTCCTGGCCGCCGTTGCCGACGATCGCGTTCCACAGGCGATCGGTCTCCGCCTGGTCGTCGGTCGCGACCTGGAACGAGAACGACTCGTTGTGCTGGCACTGCGGCCCGCCGTTGAGTCCGAGGCACGGGATGCCGAGCACGGTGAATTCCACCGTAAGGACATTGCCCTCCTTGCCGGCGGGGTAGTCGCCGGGCGCGCGCATGATGTCGCCGACCGCGCTGTCGCGTAAGGTGGCGGCGTAGAAGTTCGCGGCATCGAGCGCGTCGCTGTCGTACCAGAGGCAAATCGTGTTCTTGGGGATCATAGGCATGCTCCGCGGGGGTGGGGAATTGGGAAGCGTGCTCCCGGCACTGGGCTGCAGCGGCGCAAAGCGCGAGTGCCCCTGCTCGTCGGTATGCCCGCGCCGCGGGTAGGGTAAATCAGCCCATCCGCTGATACAAAAGCAGCATGAACAAGCGTCTTCCCCGCGCCGCATGACCGGTGAGGATCCCGAGCGGCCGAGTGCGCGGCTCACCTTCCGTGCCTGACAATCTCGGCCACGTGGCGATCGACGATCGGGGACTGAGCTGACTGATTTTTGCGCCGCTGTCATCGGGCGCGGCGATTGGTATCTTGTCCGCCATGCCCAGCAACGCACGCACGATGTCGTTCAAGGCCAGGCTGCTTCAGCCAGCGACGCCGAAGAACGCCGCGTGGTCGTTTCTCGTGCTGCCGGCGGCCGTCAGTACGAAATTGCCCACGCGCAGCATGATCGCCGTGGCGGGCAGTTTCGCGCGGCGACCCTTCAACGCCACGCTCGAACCGGACGGGCAGGGCAGCCACTGGCTAAAGGTGCCGCGTGCATTGCGCGAAGCCTCGGGCGCGAAGGTTGGTGACACCGTCGCGCTTGTCATTGCGCCTGCCGCGGATCAACCTGAGGCCAAGGTCCCCGCTGACCTCCGCAAGGCGCTCGCCGCGACGGAGAACGCGCGCGAGCGGTGGTCGGCGCTGACGCCCATTGCGCGTCGGGACTGGATCCAGTGGCTCACCTCGGCAAAGAAAGCCGAGACGCGCGAGCGGCGTGTTTCCAGCACACTCGACATGCTCGCGTCGGGCAAGCGCCGCGTCTGCTGCTTCGACCGCTCCGGGATCTACAGCAACGCGTTCAGCGCGCCTCAGGCAGCGGAGCCAGAAGCTATCTAGAATCCTGCCGACGCCCACTGCGGAGCCGGTCATGCATTCCACGACTCTGACGTTCCTCGCGCTCCTCGCTTCGGCGAACCTGGTGCTGGCCGCTGAATCGTCCCAACCGAAGCCGACCGCGGGCGCGACATCCGTTACCGGCATTGCGGCGCCCGCTGCCGGGTACGATGCGGAGCTCGCGAAGCGTCTCGGCGCTGACGAGCGCGGCATGCGCAAGTACGTACTCGTGATCCTGAAGACGGGTGCGAAGCGTGTGCCGGACGGGCCCGAGCGCGACGCGATGTTCGCGGGACACTTCGCCAACATCGGGCGCCTCGCGAAGGAGGGCAAGCTCGCAGTCGCCGGGCCGTTCGACAAGGATCCGTCAGGTTGGCGTGGCCTCTATGTCTTCGCGGTCGACGACATCGCCGCGGCGCGCGCGCTCACCGAAACCGATCCCGTGATCGTCAAGGGCGAAATGGTCGCGGAGTACCACGACTGGTACGGCTCCGCCGCCGCGATGCTGATCCCCGAGTGGCACGATCGCCTGGTGCCGCCAGCGCCGGCACCGGCCGCGGACGGCGCGCCGGAGGATGCGTCGAAATCCGAGCCATGACTTCGGGCGACCAGGCCGCCAACGATCGCATGACCCACACCTTCTTTCCGATGAAGAAGCTCGAGGTCGCGAAGCTCGAGGCTGCAGTGTCGGGCGAATAGATCGCGCCGTGGTCGTCTAGAATTGCCCCACTATGCTCCGACTTCTTGCCAGCGTGCCTGCCCACGCCCGCGACGCGCTGCAGCGTTTCTTCCAGCTCGAGTCTTCAGCAGGGCTGCTGCTGATAGCGGCGGCGCTGCTCGCGCTCATGACGGCGAACTCGTCCTGGTCCGACCTCTACCAGCAGGCGCTAGTGCACCGCCTGGTGTTCGATCCCGGCGTGCAGGCGCTCCGCTTCGACAAGCCCGTGCTCGTCTGGATCAACGACGCGTTGATGGCGGTTTTCTTTCTTCTCGTGGGGCTCGAGCTCAAGCGCGAAAAGCTCGAGGGGCAGCTTGCCGAGTCCGGCAACCTGGCGCTGCCGCTGCTGTGCGCGCTCGGCGGCATCGGGGTGCCGATGCTCGTCTATGCGGCGCTCAATCATGGCGACGCCATCGGCATGCGCGGGGTCGCGATCCCCGCTGCCACCGACATCGCATTCGCGCTCGCCATCCTGACCCTGCTGGGTTCAAGGGTGCCGATCGGACTCAAGCTGCTGCTGACCGCGATTGCCGTGCTTGACGACATCGGCGCCATCGTCATCATCGCGGTGTTCTATACCAGTGAGCTTTCGGTTCCTGCGCTCATCATTGCGGCGTCGATCCTTTTGCTCCTCGTGATCCTCAATCGCAGCGGATCGACGCGACTCTGGCCTTACCTCCTGCTCGGCGTACTGATGTGGGGGGCGCTGGCGAAATCCGGCCTGCACGCGACCCTCGCGGGCGTCGCGCTGGGCTTTGTCATACCGCTGCGCGATCCGCACGACCGCGAGCATTCGCCGCTGCTGCGCCTCGAGCACCGATTGCATCCGTGGGTCGCGTTCGGAATCCTGCCGCTGTTCGCGTTCGCCAATGCCGGCCTTCCGCTGGCCGGCTTCGAGTGGAGCGCGCTCGGCGCAGCCGTGCCGCTCGGTGTCCTGCTCGGACTCCTGCTAGGCAAGCCGCTCGGCATCATGCTTGGCTTTGGCATCGCCCGCTTCATGGGCAAGGCAGAACTCCCCGCCGGCACCGCCGCGTCTTCGCTGCTCGGCATGGCACTGTTGTGCGGAATCGGCTTCACCATGAGTCTCTTCATCAATCACGTGGCGTTCGCGGAGGCGGCTCCTGCGCTCGCGGCGAGTGCGAAACTTGCGGTGGCGATCGCGTCGCTCCTTTCCGCTGTGCTGGGCTTCGCCCTGCTCCGATGGTCGCTGGATCGCTCTTCGCCATGACGGCTCCGTCGCCCGTGGGGCAACCGGCGCGAACAGGGCAACCCAGAAAGTCCCACGCGGCATT
>JBGTIG010000006.1:0-4057 GCA_041745755.1 Lysobacterales bacterium | reverse complement strand
GCCTGCATCACTGCCGCGCGCAAGGTGCAGGTATTGTCCGAGGTATGGCAGATGCCATCGTTGATATCGTCATCGAACTGATCGAGTGTGCTGTCCACCGTGTAAACGATTTGGGCGCGCGCGTCGCCAGCGAACGATGCGGCGCTCAGTGCGAGGGCAGTCAGTAGCAGCAACTTGCAGGTGGCGGTCAAGGCATTCATCGTGATGGCTCCGTGGTGCGGTTGGCTCAGCCCTCTACGGCCTGACGAGCGGCCGTGCAGACAAGAACAGCAAACGGCGCAAGATCCGGCCACGCCGGGTTTGCTCGACGCCAGCGAAACGCGAACCGCGAACCGCCTCAGCTTGCCGGTGCGGCGCCTGGCCATGTCCAGGCCCCGGCGATCCGGTTCTGACGCGTTGTTGCGCCGCTGCAAAAGGGAAAAAGGGGACGGGAAAAAGGGGAAGGAGGCAATTAATCCGTTCCCTCGCACACCGTTCTCGCCGGCCGCCCACGCCGCCGCACGACGACGGGTCGGTTGAGCGTCTTCTCGACCATGGCCTGGAAGCGGGGCTCGCCCAGCGCGCGCATCTGCCGGATGTGAGCGCGGATGGCTTCGGTCAGGGCCGGGTCGATCGGTGCATGTAGCCAGTCGCGGTAGGGTCTGGCATCCGCGGTGACCGTGGCGGCGAACGCACTGAACACCAGGTGCGGCGTCACGAGGGGATCGCTGCGCAGGCCGAGGTTGCCCCGTGTGCTCGACCATCGGGTGCGCTTCGGCTACCACGCCCGCATGCAGCGAGAAGCCCTCCAGCGGGCCGGCGTCGTCGGGCAGCGTCTGCAGCGTGACGACTTTGCGTCCGGCCTGCGCGCCGGTGGCGATGCGTTAGGTGATCGAACTCATCCGCAGCGCGTCCATGCCGTCATCGCCGCGAGCGCTGTCGGTCAGGAAGACGGACTCCTCCTCGCCTTCGAGCCAGCTTTTGCGCGCCAGATGCCGGCACATGCGATTCGCGATCTTGTCAGCCGGGTGCGTCAACTGCGCGGAGGTCGGGACACCGTGGTGAGAGTGCCCTCCCACGAACTGAGGTCGAGACTGCGCATTTGGCGTCACCCGAAGGGACGGCGAACTGACGCATGGTAGTCGCGCAGCGCATGAACGGCTCCCCGCTCCTGATCAGCGGTTCGCCCTGCCCGTCGTAATGGATCTGGGCATGCCGGTTGGCGGCCGCGTGCAGCGATTCGAAGATCGCAAGGCCCAAGGTCGAACGGGCACGAACGGCGCCCGTCGAGCAGTGACACCTGGGTCATGGGAAGCGCAGAATCACGCTCGGCGACCGACGCGGGGGTGCGGTGAACAAGGAACGCTGGAAGCGGATCGAACGGGTGTTTGCCGAGGCGCTCGATCAGCCAGTCGAGGTGCGTGAGGCATTCCTTGATCTTGCCTGCGGCGCAGATTCCGATTTGCGCCACGAGATCGATGAACTCCTGCGCGCCCATGAATCGCCAGGCGTGCTTGATGGCAGCGCGGAATCAACAGCCACTCCAGCGCCGATCGCGTCTCTCGCGCCCGGCACACAGGTCGGCCATTGGCGCATCGACAAACTCATCGGCCGCGGCGGCATGGGTGAAGTTTATTCTGCACACCGGGCCGATGCCGCTTTCGAACAACGCGCTGCGCTGAAACTGTTGCGCTACGAAGCCGCAGGGCAGCTCGATCGATTCCACGCCGAGCGGCAGATTCTGGCGCGTCTGGAACATCCCGGCATTGCGCGCTTGCTCGACGGCGGCACGACGGCCGACGCACGCCCATACACGGTGATGGAATACGTCGAAGGTCTTTCGCTGACGGAGTATTGCCAAGTAAATCGCCTGCCGCTGCGCGAACGACTGGAGTTGTTCGGGCAGGTCTGCGATGCCGTGGCGTTCGCCCACCGAAACCTTGTCGTTCATCGCGACCTGAAGCCCGACAACATCCTTGTCGATGCAAGCGGCGCAGTGAAGCTGCTCGATTTCGGTATCGCAAAACTCATCGACGCTGCCGCCTTGCCGGGCGATGACGACCACACCGTTGCCCCGTTCACGCCCGACTACGCCGCACCAGAGCAGTTGAGCGGGCAGGGGGTGACTACTGCGACCGACACTTATGCACTCGGCGTGCTGCTGTTCGAGTTGCTGACCGGCGAGCGACCTCTGCGGACCCGCGGCTTGCCGTCGAACCACGCCATGAACCTGCTGCTTGATCGGACCGCGCCTGCGCCCAGCAAGGTCGCCGCGGCCGATACCAATGCGTTCCTGCCAGCGCGCCTGATGCGTGGCGACCTGGACGCGATCGTCGCCAAATGCCTGCGCAAGGAGCCCACGAGCCGCTACGAGACGGTCAACGACCTCAAGCTCGATGTCGAACGCCATCTGCGCAATGAACCGGTGCGAGCCAGGAGCGGCGCGCGTGCGTACGTGGCACGACGATTCCTCCGCCGTCACTGGCTGGCAACCACGGCCGTGCTTGCAGTGATCGTTGGCATGGCTGCGGCCGCAATCTACGCGGACAGCGCACGACGGCAAACCGAACAGGCGCTGAGGCGAGCCGACGCCGTGCGCAACTTCGTCGTCGACCTGTTCCAACAGAATGACCCTGATGCTGGTAACAGTCGCACGATGACTGCGCGTGAGCTGGTCGCTATCGGCGCGCGGCGGGTCGAATCCGGATTCGGCGATGACGCCGACACCCGCATCGAATTGCTCGGAGTCAGCGGGAACCTGTATCGGGCGCTCGGCGAGTACACACGCGCTGGCGAGTTGCTGAAGCGCCGCCTGGATCAGGCGACGGAGGCCTATGCGAGCGACGATCCACGTCGCATCGAAGCGCAACTCGACATGGGTAGCGTCGAAACTTTCGCGCAGCACTATGACGTCGCCGAAGCCTTGCTCACGGAGGCGCTATCCACCGCTACCGCAATGGGCGATGAGGATCCTGTTCTGCGGGCGAAGATCCTTCGCGCTCTGGGTGCCCTGGAGGCCGAGCGCGACAACAACGATCGCGCGATCCGCTGGGTCGACCAGGCAATAGCCGTGCGCCAGCGCTTGCCGGGCACGACCAATGTCGAACTCGCCGAGTTGTTCGCTGATCGTGGCCGCTATGTGTATCGCAGCGGGCGCCTTGTCGATGCCGAGCAACCTCTACGCGCCGCCATTGCGCGACTCGACCCCCGGAACGCCGACGAGTCACGCGTGCTGGTCGCCGTTCGCGCAGATCTGGGCCTGGTGCTGAATGCGCTGGGTCGCTTCGATGAGGCGATTCCTCTGCTGCTGGCAAACGTGGATTCAACCAGCCTATGGCTGGGCGATGAACATCCGGCGTTTGCGAATTCGCTCCACCAGCTGGCCTCGGCCCTGCGCCAAAGTGGCGATGAACAAGCGGCTATCCCGAAATTCCAGGAGGCCTTGGCGCTTTACCAACGCAACTATGGCGATGACCACAACTACGTGGCCGTGGCCTCGACCGGGCTGGGTCAATCATTGAGTGGAGTCGGGCGCCACGACGAAGCGATCGCCGCGTTAGTCCGCGCGGAAGCGATCTACGCGAAGACGTTGGGGCCATTGCATACCCACTCGGTCGTGGCAACGGTTGCGCTGGCCAATGCGCGTTACGCTGCGGGCGATCTTGGCGGCGCCGAGCAAGGTTTCCGCGATGCGCTGGGCGCATTTGCGAAAATCGGCGATGGCACGCATATCTTCGCGGAAGCAGCCCGGCTCGGACTGGGCAAGACGCTGTCGGACCGGGGTCGGTGCCCTGAAGCGGAAGGGGCCCTGGTGCAGGCGAAAGCGCGCCTGGAAGCGGAATTCGGCGCCGATGATCGTCGCAGCATCGAAGCCGCTGCCGTACTCGTCCATTGCTTGATCGCGCAAGGTCGCCCCCAGGAAGCCCGGGCGCTCTTCGACGCCAGCGAAAAAGCGGTCAAGGCCTCGACCCGCGACATGCACCGCCAGCGCGCAAGCCTCGAATCGGTCAAGGCCGAGCTGAAACCCTGAAACAAAATGTTCTCCAAGGCCCGCATGGGCCCAGACGCGCTATCGCGG
>JBGTIG010000005.1:0-2759 GCA_041745755.1 Lysobacterales bacterium | reverse complement strand
GCGCGAGCAATCGCCGCGGCGCTCAGGTCGTTGGCGTGCGCGAAGCCGGTTGCCTCGCCACTGACGCCGCGCAGGCCGAAGCCGGCGTCGCGGCTATAGTCGGCGGTCGTCAAGCGCCCATCGTCGAAGGCGAAGGCTTCCGCCGCGCTGAACTGGAGATAGAGTTCCCCATCGTCGCAGCGGTCGAGGAGACGGCGAGCCAGCGCCTGCGCTTCCTCCGGACTGAGCTTGTCGGGGGCGTAGAGCAGGCTGGCGGGATCGGCGGGTTTGGTCATGGAACCGATATAGGCAGCTCCGAGGCGCAGCGAAAGGCGACGTGTGACGACTCGGATCAAATGAAAAGGGGCGGATCGCTCCGCCCCTCTGATGAGACTCGATCGCTAACCGCTAAGGGCCAACCCTATCTGCCAAACGTCCGGTACTGTTCGTTACCGACAAAGCCGAACTTGGTCACGCCGCTGGCCTTGAGGAGATTCAGCACGCGCGCCGAGATTTCGTAGCTGGCGCGCGCCTCGGGTTCGAACTGGAGCTCTGGCTCGACCGCCATTCCCCTCGACTGCTGAAGCAAAGTGACCAGCTGGCCTTCGCTGATTGGCTGACCGTTCCACAAGATCTGGTCGGCCTGTGTCAAAATCAGCTTGTTCTGCACCGGCTCGACGATGATGTCCGTCGCCGGACTGGGCTGCGGCAGATCGATATCGACCGAATGGGTTGCCACCGGGATGGTGATGATGAACATGATGAGGAGCACGAGCAGGACGTCGATCAACGGCGTCATGTTCATTTCCATCATCGGCGCGCCATCGTCCTTGCCGCCTGCCATTGCCATGGGAACTTACTCCTGAATTAGCATCGTTGCCGTGTCGATCCGCCCGATCAGGCGTCCGGATCGACCGGGTTCGAGATGAAGCCGACGGTGGGATAGCCCGCCGCCTGAACATTGTAGATCGCGCCCGCCACGCACTGCCACGGGGCGTTCACGTCGCCGCGGATGTGAACCTGCGGAATCTTTTCAGGATCCTCCATGATCGCCTCGGGCCCGCCCGCACGCTGGACGATGGCATCGAGGCGTTCGAAGGCCTGGTCGTACAGCTCTTCCGAGGTCACCGGCGTGACATTGCCGAAATAAATGCGGCATTCGCCGTTGCGCGACGCGCCCGCGAAGCCTGGCTGACCCGCGCTCAGCCCGGCATCGTCAGAGGCGCTCACCGTGAGCAGCAGATTCTCGACCTTGTCCTTGGATTCCGTCGATTCGAAGACGGGAATACGCAGCTTCTCGATCGTCTGGATCGCGACCGGAACCGCGATCAGGAAGATGATCAGCAACACCAGCATCACGTCCACCAGCGGCGTGGTGTTGATTTCCGACATCGGCGTTTCGGTGCCGCCGCCCGTGGAAATGGCCATGGGTTATCCTATCCGTAACACTCGAAAGACTTGCGGAACGGGTGGGCGGCACGCCCGAAGTGAGCTGTGCCGCCCGGTCCCGGTCAAGGCTTGGTGGTGGTGGTAGTGGTCGTGCCGCCCGCAACATTGGGACGGGTGGTGGTGGTTCCGGCTCCGAGCGGCGCAGCCGGTGCGGTCGCCGTCGTCTTGGCGGCCTGCTGAGTGGAGGTGCCGGTCATTACCGCCGGGCGCACCTGGCCGCCCGAGTTGATGTTGGCGAGCAGATCGGTCGAGAAACCCGAGAGCAGCTCGGAAATGCGGCGGTTGCGGCTCTGGAGCCAGTTGTAGGCGAGCACCGCGGGCACGGCGACGAGCAGACCGATGGCGGTCATGATCAGCGCCTCGCCCACCGGGCCGGCGACCTTGTCGATCGAGGCCGAACCGGCAATGCCGATGTTGATCAGCGCGCGATAGATGCCGATCACCGTGCCGAGCAGGCCGACGAACGGCGCCGTCGCACCCACGGTTGCAAGGAACGGCAGGCCGCCCGCGAGACGCGCGTTGATCGAGGCTTCCGAGCGCGCGAGCGAGCCGTGCAACCAGTCGTGCGCTTCCATGCTGTCGCCCATCTTGGAGTGCTGGTCCTCGGCGGCATTGGCATCGTCGACGAGCTGGCGCCAGGCGCTGTTCTTCTCGAGCTTGGCGGCCCCCTCCTTGAGCGAGGAGGTGCGCCAGAAGGACGTCCGCACACCGCTGTACTGCTTCATGATCTTGTTCTGCTCGAGCAGCTTGGTGAACAGGATGTAGAACGAGCCGACCGACATGATCACCAGGACGGCGAGGATCGACCAGGCGATTATGCCGCCCTGTTCCATCGCTTCGATGAAGCCGAATTGGTTCACCGGAGCCGATCCGGCGGCAGCGAGAAGGTTAAAGGTCATTGCGAACGGTCCTCGTATTAAAGTTGGCTATATGAATTTCTTTAGGCGGTAACGATTCAGTTCTGCAGCACCCAGCGGAAGCTGTTCGACCATGTGCCCGTGGTCGGATTGCCGTTGCTGTCGAGCCTGGGGTCGAACCGCGCTCGCTGGCGCAGCAGCCGACAGGCGGTCTCATCGAGACTGCTATTACCGCTAGAGCCCGTGACCCGGCAATCCGAGGCACGCCCATCGGGACCGACGGTAAGCGTAAAGCGCACCGTGCCCTGAGCCTCTTCGCGGATGGCGCGGCTGGGATAGTCATCGTTGGACACCCATCGGCCGGGATTGCCACGCGGCACCGGATTGGCGCGCTGGGGCGGAGGTGGAGGCGGCGGAGGAGGTGGCGCAGGCGCTGCGACGGGGGCCGGCGGCGGGATGATCACCGCAGGCGGC
>JBGTIG010000004.1:0-7603 GCA_041745755.1 Lysobacterales bacterium | reverse complement strand
CGGGCCGCGACGACGGCGTTTTGCAGTTGCGCATCGAGCGCGCACGTGGCGTGTTGCGCATGCGCCTGCGCGATGCGGCGCCGCCGGTGGACCCGGCCAGCATCCGGCCGCGCGATCTCGATGTCTGCCGGCCGGGTGGGCTTGGCATCAATTTCATCGATGCGACCATGGACAGCTGGCGTCTGCGACCGCTCCGCAGTCGCGACGGCAACGTGTTGATGATGCGTAAACGCTTGCGCGACGTACGCTCGCGCACCAGGCAAGGCAGGGGAAGTCGATGAACACGTGCAAGTCCGAGGATGCGGAAGGTTTGCGGCTCGTCCGGGTCAGCGGCGAGGTGGATATGTCGTGGTCGCAGGATCTCAGGCGCGAGATCCTCGACGCGCTTTCGAAGTCTCCGGCCGTGGGCGTCGACCTGTCGAACGTGAGTTACATGGATTCGTCCGGTATCGCCGCGCTGGTGGAGGGCTTTCAGCAGTCGCGCGCCGCCAAAAAGCCGTTTGCGCTGGTGGCTCCGAGCGATGCGGTGCGTGGCGTGCTCGAATTGGCGCGGCTCGATCGGGTGTTTCCCATCGTCGACACCGCCGCCGCCGTGACCGCTCGTGGCGACTGAGGTCACCCGACGCAGGACCGGCGTTCTCGAGCGTGTCGGGCGCTCCACCGTCGGCGTTGCCGACGGTCTCGGGTACGCGGGCATGCTGCTGTTCGAAAGTATCGGATACCTGCTGGCGGGGTGGCGTCGAGGGCAACCCGTGCGTCCGGGCGCCATCGCCGAGCAGATGCGGGTGGTCGGCATCGAGGCGATTCCGATCGTGTCGATGCTCTCGATGACCGTGGGGCTCATGCTCGGCATCCAGTTCATCGCGGCCCTGGGGGAGTTCGGCGCCGAGAGCGAGGTCGTGATCGCGGTCGCGAAGTCGGTCACGCGCGAGTTCGGCGTACTCATCACGGGGATTCTCGTCGCGGGCCGCTCGGGCTCCGCGTTCGCCGCGCGCATCGGCTCGATGACGGTGTCGCAGGAGGTCGACGCGCTCGCGGTGATCGGCGTCGAGCCCGTACGCTATCTGGTTGCGCCGGCCCTGCTCGCGATGCTGGTGATGATGCCGGTGCTGACGATCTTCGCCGACGCGGTGGGCCTTTTCGGCGCCGCCCTCTACTGCGCGCCGATACTCGACGTGAGCGTCATGTCCTTCCTGCGGATGGCGGTCGACACCCTGACCGTTTGGGACATCGGGCAGGGTCTGGCCAAGAGCGTCATGTTCGCGCTCCTGATCACGCTGGTCGGCGTCGCCACGGGATTCGGCGTCAGCGGCGGTGCGGAAGGCGTCGGCCGCGCCACCACTCGCGCGGTGGTACTTTCGATCTCGAGCATAGTCGTGGCGGACATGATCTTCAGCTACTTCGTCAACCGATGAACGAAGCCGCGCCCCGCATTTTGCGATCCCCCGGCAGTGTCGATGGCCGACAGCATCTTCAGCTGTTTCGCCATCGATGAATGCCGTGCCCGCCCCGGCGGAAACGGATCGCGAGGCGGCGCGCCCCATCATCGACGTGACCGGTCTCTGCGCCTGGTTCGGGCGCCGGCAAGTCCTGCACGACGTGGACTTCCGTGTCGACGCCGGCGAGATCCGCGTGATCATGGGCGGGTCGGGTTCCGGCAAGAGTACGCTGCTGCGCCATCTGCTCGGGTTGCTGCGGCCCCGCCGTGGCGCGGTCGACATCCTCGGCGTCGACGTTGCGAACGCCGACTCCCGCACGTTGATCGATCTTCGCCGCAGGATGGGCGTGTCGTTCCAGGGCGGTGCGCTGTTCACTTCGATGTCGGTCGGGGAAAACGTCGCGATGCCCCTCCGCGAGCATACGGACCTCGACGAGAGCACCATCCGCATCATGAGCCGGCTCAAGCTCGAAGTGGTCAATCTCGGAGGATTTTCCGAGCTCATGCCCAGCGAGCTCTCGGGCGGCATGATCAAGCGCGCCGCGCTGGCGCGCGCGATCGTCATGGATCCGAAGCTGTTGTTCTTTGACGAACCCTCTGCGGGCCTCGACCCGGTGGTGTCGGCCGAGCTGGACGAGCTGATCCTGAAACTTCGCGAGGCCATGCGCATGACCATCGTCGTGGTGACCCATGAACTCGAATCCGCATTCAAGATCGCCGACAGCATCACCATGCTCGACGCCGGTCGCGTGCTGCTGACCGGCACGGCGGAGGAGGTGCGGGCGAGCGACAATGAGCGCATCCAGGATCTGCTGAACCGCCGCCCGCGCGAGGTGGAGGTTGATGCGGAGGCGTACCTCAAGCGACTGACCGGGGAGGTCGAGTAATGGTGCACACTTGCCGCCGCCAACGGAGCGCCGATCCTTCATGAAACGCGACACCATCAATTACACCCTGGTCGGCGGCGTGGTGCTGGCGGCGCTCGCCTTGCTGCTGTTTGCGCTGTTCCTGATAACGGGGCGCAGCGGCCGCACGCATCCCTATTTCGTCGAATACCGGAACGTGACCGGACTCGGCGTCGGTGCTCCGGTTTTCTACGAGGGCTTCCGCATCGGGCAGGTCGAGGAGATCGTGCCGCAGCGCAAGAAGAATCAGACGCGCTACCGCGTGGAAATCGCCGTGCGCCGCGACTGGCTCATCCCGAACGATTCGCTGGCGCAACTGGCGTCGAGCGGACTGCTGGCCGACGTCGCGATCGCGGTGCGGGAGGGCGGCAGCAAGGTGATGGTAGTGCCGGGCGGAACCCTCAAGGGCCGTGAGGCCGCCGACGTGTTCAACGCACTCAACGAACTCGCAGGCGAAGTCACCACGCTGACGCGCAAGCAGGTGACGCCGCTGGTGCGCATGCTGACGCAGCGACTCGACTCGATCTCCGGCACGGTGGACGCGAACACGCCGGAGATCATCCGACAGGCCCGCGACCTGCTGATCCGGCTCAATCGCGTGGCGGAAGGCGTGGACCAGATGATCGGGCCCGAGAATCGCAAGGCGGTGGACGCGACGCTTGCGAATCTCGCGGTGGTGACGGGCGAGTTGCGCGGCACCCAGGAGAAGCTCGATCGCGCGATGACCGACATCGAAGGCGCTGCCGCGGAGACTCGTCCGGCGTTGCGCGAGGCCGTGCAGGACATGGCGCAGATCACCTCCGCGCTGTCGCGCCGGATCGATACGATCGCCAACAACCTCGAGTCGACCAGCCGCAATTTCAACGAGTTCTCGCGCGAAGTGCGCAAGAGTCCCAATCGCCTGCTGCGTACGCCGCCGGCCGACGATGTCGTGGTCGAGGAGGAATGACATGAGGTCTTCGAGGCCCCGTGCGAGCGATATCCGGGTTGTCGCGATGGTCGCGGTGATGGTGTTCGCCTCCGGCTGCGGCACGGTTCCCGCCGTGCCGGAAGTGCGCTATTACCGGTTGCCATCCATTGCGGATCAGGAGCCCGCGGGCGCGGAGGCGTTCCAGCAGGCCCTGGTAATCGAGCCCTTGAGCGCAGACGGCGTCTACAACGAACAGGCCATCCTGTACGCAATAAAACCCGAAGGCAGCATCCGGCCGTATCACTATCAGCTCTGGAGCGACCCGCCCGGGCGGCTGCTGCAGCGAAGGCTGATCGCGAGCATGCGCAGCGCGCGCATGGCGCCGCTGGTCACCGATCGCCTGCCGGCGTCGCAGCCTTCCCTGCGGCTGACCGGACTGATCCAGCGCTTCGAGCGGGTCGGCATGGGCGAGGGCCGCTGGAAGATCCACGTGGCGATGCAGTTCCGACTCGATCGCGAGAGCTTGCCGCTGCTGCAGAAGAACTATCGCGCCGAAGTGGAGGCCGAGAGCGCCAGCATCCAGGCGACGGTGAGAGCCTTCGCGAAGGCGATCGATCAATGTTTCGGCGAACTGCGGGGCGACCTTGCAGGGCTTGCGACCCCTTGAACGCCGCGCCACGCTGGCCGGAATACGAGCGGCTGCGGTTGCTCGGGATCATGGACGTGGATGTCTACGTTCCACGCGCCAGGTTGGCTCGAACCTCATTGACGAGGCGACCGCGCATCGGTGTGCGGGTGGCGCCGGCGGACGCGCGCGCCCACGCTCGCCTGCTGCAGGGGATCCTGCGCGCGGCCGGCATGGGCACCGGTGACTGGCTGCTGGAACTCGACCGGGCCAGCGGCGATGCCGGGTGGGAATTCGGCTCTGCGCCGATTTCAGACTCGCCGACGCCCGGGCGGGGCGGAGATATCCGCTCGGTGGCTGGCGACGGGTCCGTCGCCGCCGCTGCAGGATTAAAGTTGCCGAGCCTTGCCGAGCTGCGCGAATCGATTCCCCATCGCCGGGCAGCGTGGCGTGCCATGCGCGCATGGCTTCGCCGGCAATGAGCGCGCAGCCGCGACCGGAGATCGATCGGTCGTCGCAGCCTCCCGGCAGACTTCGGCTGCGCAACATGCGCCTCGAGGACGTGCCCCGCGTGGCGTCCATCGACGCCGATGCGTACGAATTTCCCTGGTCAGCCGGCATCTTCACCGATTGCCTGCGCGCCGGTTATTCGGCGATGGTGCTGGAAGACGACCTCGGCATCATCGGCTATTCCGTGTTCTCGGCGGCAGCGCACGAGGCGCACCTGCTCAACGTCTGCGTGGTGCCGCAGCGTCAGGGGGAAGGCTGCGGCCGCCGTCTGGTCAAGCGCGTGCTCGACCTCGCCCGCTGGCAACGCTGCGAACGCGTGTTCCTCGAGGTGCGCCCGACCAACACGCACGCCATCGCGCTGTACCACGATCTCGGATTCAACGAGATCGCCGCGCGTCCCCGCTACTACCCCGCCCGCGGTGGCGAGCGCGAGGACGCCGTGGTGATGGCACTGGAACTCCTGTCCCCGGAATAGCGGGTTGCTGCCTCCTTCGCGTGCTCAGCCGACACCGTGCCGAGCAGACCACGCGCCGGGCGAGCTCAGCCCCTACGGAATCCACGCGCTCCCCGCACTCCCGTAGCGGCCGCGCTTGCTCGGCCGGACAACGCGCTCAGCCGTCAGGGTGCCGAGCAGGCTTGTATGTCCATAAAGCGCTTCTGGTTCGGAATACGACGGCCGAGGAGCAACCTATCCAACCGCGGCACCCAGGCGCGCGAGCTGGGCGGCGAGGGTCGCGTGCTGGGATCGCCAGTCCGCAAGCCGCGTGTGTTCGAGATCCACGACGGTGGCAGGGGTACTGGCGCCGAAACGGGCGAGCTTCGCTTCGCACTTCGCCACTTCGCCCGCGATGCGCACCAGCTCGCGGCCGAGGCGCGCACTTTCGGCGTCGAGATCGATGAGGCCGGCAAGCGGAATCAGCAGCCGCAGGCCGCCGACCACACCGGCCGCGGCGGGCGGCGGTTCGCGACCCGCACCCAGCCATTCGATCGACTCGACCCTGGCCAGGAAGCGCAACGAAGCTTCGAATCGCGCCATCCGTTCGCGATCGCTCGCATCACCGTCGGCGAGCAGCAGCGAAACCGCACGCGCGGGTGACACATTCATTTCGCTGCGGATCCGCCGAAGCTGCGTGACCACCGCCTTGAGCCATTCGATGTCGGCGGCGGCGCGGGCGTCGTCGCCGGCAAATTGGGCAGCGGTGGGGTACGGGCGCACGCTGATGCTGTCACCCGCCTCGCGATCGGCGCGCAGACCGAGGCGTGGCGCCACTTCGAACCAGATTTCCTCGGTCACGAACGGCATGAGCGGATGCAGCAGGCGCAGCGTGGCCTCGAGCACGGTGAGCAGCGTCTGCCGCGTGCTCGTGACTGCCGCAATGCCGCTTGCGCCCACGCTCGCTTCGGCGTCGTCCTTGCGCGCGCCGACGCTTGCGGCCGCGCCCAGCGCCGGTTTGGCGAGCTCGAGGAACCAGTCGCAGAACTCGTTCCAGGTGAATTCGTAGAGCGCCTGCGCGGCGAGGTCGAAACGGTACGCCGCGAACTGGGTCTCGACTTCGGTGCATACCTGCGCCAACCGCGCGAGTATCCATTTTTCCGCATCCGTGGCCGGATCCCCGGGCGACCCGGCGCAGCGACGCTGCGCCCGCCCGGCCGGAAGGTGAAGGCTTTCCGTGTGCATCAGCACGAAGCGCGCCGCGTTCCAGAGCTTGTTGCAGAAATTCCTGTAGCCCTCGCAGCGCGCGAGATCGAACTTGATGTCGCGGCCGTGGCTTGCGAGGCTCGCGAAGGTGAAGCGCAGCGCGTCGGCGCCGAACGCGGGGATGCCGTCCGGGAATTCCCGGCGCGTGGACTTTTCGATCCGTGCCGCCATGGCGGGCTGCATGAGGCCGCTGGTGCGCTTGGTCACGAGTGACCCGAGATCGATACCGTCGATGAGGTCGAGCGGGTCGAGGATGTTGCCCTTGGACTTCGACATCTTCTGGCCGTCGCGGTCCCGCACGAGACCGGTGATGTAGACCTGCCGGAAGGGCACGCGCCCAGTCAGTCGATCGCTCAGCATGATCATGCGTGCGACCCAGAAAAAGATGATGTCGAAGCCCGTGACGAGCACGCTCGACGGCAGGAACCGGTCGAAGCCGCGGGCCGCCATCGCCTCCGCGTCCGGCCAGCCCATCGTCGAAAACGGCCAGAGGCCGGACGAAAACCAGGTTTCGAGTACGTCGTGGTCCTGCAGCAACGACACTTCAGCGTCGACGTTGTTGCGCCTCCTTGCGTCGGCCTCATCGAGTCCAACGTACGAGTTTCCTCGATCGTCGTACCACGCCGGAATCCGGTGCCCCCACCAGAGCTGGCGCGAGATGCACCAGTCCTGGATATTGCCGAGCCAATGCCGGTAGGTGCTGACCCAGTTGGCGGGCACGAATTCGACCGCGCCCGACTCGACGAGCGCAAGCCCGCGCGCCGCCAATCCGTCCATGCGCACGAACCATTGATCCGTGAGATACGGTTCCAGCACCTGGCCGGTGCGGTCCCCGCGCGGCACCTGCAGCTTGTGTTTCTTCGTCTCGACGAGAAGTCCCGCGGCCTCGAGATCCGCCAGCACCGCCTTGCGCGCCGCGTACCGGTCGAGTCCGCGAAACGCGGCAGGGGCGTCGTCGTTGATCGCGGCGTCCGGCGTGAAGATGTTCAGCAGCGGCAGGCCGTGGCGCTGGCCGATCGCGTAGTCGTTGAAATCGTGCGCCGGGGTGATCTTGACGCAGCCGGTGCCGAACTCGCGCTCGACATAGGCGTCGGCAATGATGGGGATCTCGCGATCGCCGAGCGGCAGGCGCAGGGTCCTGCCGACGAGATGCGCATAGCGTTCGTCGTCGGGGTGCACGGCCACGGCAACGTCCCCGAGCATCGTTTCGGGCCGCGTCGTCGCGACCACGAGTCCGTTCTCCCCTTCGGCGCCGCGGAGGCTTGCATCGACGAAGGGATAGCGGATCGACCAGAGGAATCCGTCCTCCTCCTCGCTCACCACTTCGAGGTCGGAAATCGCCGTCTTCAGCACCGGATCCCAGTTGACCAGACGCTTGCCGCGATAGATGAGCCCCTGCTCGTGCAAACGCACGAAGGCTTCGATCACCGCCGCCGACGCGCCCGCATCCATCGTGAACACCGTGCGCGACCAGTCTCCCGACGTGCCGAGCCGGCGCATCTGTCGTTCGATGGTG
>JBGTIG010000003.1:0-26759 GCA_041745755.1 Lysobacterales bacterium | reverse complement strand
GCCACGAACACGATGCCGAGTTCGTGCAGATTCGCAATGGCAGCGGCCATCAGTTCATCGGATTGCGCGGTGCAGCCTTCGTTGGGCGGACAGCCCCAGGAGTTGTTGATGACGTGCGGTGCGAGATCGGCACGCGGATTGTTGCCCTGTGCATCGGTCGGAGCGGCGAAGAACTGCATGCACTCGATGTAGGTCGAGGGCGTCCCCCATCCTTCTTCCATATTGCGGCAGCCGATCCATTTCGCCGATGGCGCCACGCCAATTTCGTTGGAACCGCCATCGTTGCCCACCATGGTACCCATCGTATGCGTCCCATGATTGCCATCATCGCAGGGCGATGGCTGATCGAACCCGCAACTGTTGGGACTGTTGCTGCCCGGATTGTCCTCGTGGATTGCATCGTGCCAGTTGTAGGCGTGCGCGACCTGCTGGGTCTGCGCGTTCCACCCACGGTACTGGCTCCTGAGCGCGGGGTGATCCCACTGGTATCCCGTGTCCGCTCCTGCGACGACGGCGCCCTGTCCCAATACGCCTGCGGCCCACGCTTCCGGCGCGCGGATGCGCTCGATGCCCCATTCGACGGCGTTGATCGCCTTCGGTGATGGCTGGGATACAGTCCGCGGATCGATTCCGCGCACGACTGGATTGCTGGCAAGGAAACGCACATCGCCGCGGGCCACCAGGCTAGCAATCTCGTAAGCGGGCACGCGAGCCCAGATCGCGTTCGCGATCCAATAGCTGCGGTAGGCATAGTGTCTTCCTTCAAGCCAGGCCGCGAGGTCGCGACCCTTTGTTTCGGAGGCGACCCGCTTGGCCTCCACGAGCGCCGTCTTGGCAAAAAGCCCGGCCCGTGAGACATCCGGTGCCTCGTCGCGCGCTGGATTCGGCAATGCAATCAGCACTTCGACGAGGCGATCGTCGGCTGGAATCGCCGCAAGCGAAGCGTCGAGCTTCGCGAGTGGTGCGACATCAGGGACCGCGGCGACAACCATTGTTGCCAGCGCGAAACCGCAAATTGCAGCGACCATCGCAAACGCGTGGCGGTACCGCTTTCGCTCTCCACGGGCGCGGGGACGAAGTGCCAAAGCCCGATCCGGAGCAGCCTTGATCCGCGGGGGGGAATGCCCCTCATCCGCCCTGCGGGCACCTTCTCCCCGTTGCCACGGGGAGAAGGCGAGCGAACAGCGCTGCGGGGAGTAGGCAGGCGCGCGGTGCGCCGGCGCGGACGCGACAGGGTCTCGCGTCGCCGGGTGGACGGGAACACTAAAGCACGAACTGCTCATCGAGTATGCGTTCCTCAAGACTGTGCTCCGCGTCGAACAGCAGCGTGAGCGTGATGTCATGCGCTTCCTCGATCTCGACTTCGACGATGTCGCGCACCTCGTGGGAATCCGCCGTCGCGCTGACCGGGCGCTTGTAATGATCCAGCACGTCGAACCTGATCTTGACGTCGTTGCGCAGGATGGCACCGCGCCAGCGACGGGGCCTGAACGCGGCAAGTGGGGTCAGCGCGAGTACGCCGCTGCCCAGAGGAAGGATCGGTCCGTGGGCGGAGAGGTTGTAGGCGGTGGAACCTGCTGGCGTCGAGACCAGGGCGCCGTCGCACACAAGTTCCTCCAGCCGCTCCTTGCCGTTGAGCAACACGCGGAGCTTGGCGGCCTGCCGCGTCTGCCGCAGCAGCGACACCTCGTTGAATGCCAGGTGTTCCGCCGTGTGGCCGGACTCCGAGGTGGCGGTCATGCGCAACGGGTGCAGCGACGCCGGCTCCGCGGACGCGATGCGCTCGGCAAGGTCCTCGTCGCGATAGAGATTCATCAGGAACCCGACCGTACCGGTTTTCATCCCGAAGACCGGCCTGCCGGCGGTGCGCAGCTTGTGCAGCGTCTGCAGCATGAAGCCATCGCCACCGAGGGCGACAATGACGTCCGCGTCCCCCGGCGCCGCATTGCCGTATCGCTTCGTCATCTGTTCGAGTGCGCTTTGCCCTTCCGGCGTGCGACTCGCGACGAACGCGATACGCGCCTGATCGCTCAACGCGAAGCGCCCGTCTGCACGAGCTGGCCGAGGCGCCTCAGCACCACTGAAACAGTCGGGTAATCGAGCTCCACCTGTGTGCTGAGGTCTTTCAACATTTCGCGCGTGAAATGCAGCGCCGGTTCGTCACGATCGAGCCAGTACTCGACCGTCGCGGCGCCGTCGACCGGCTCTGTCGTCGCTTCCTCGCCGCTGACAAGCACCTGCGCCGCCAGCGCCCTCTGCTGCTGCACCAGTTCGTCGCGCAGGGAACCCCGCGCATTCGCATGCCAGCGACCCGAGACGGGCAGTTCCTCGATCCGCTCCATGAGCCAGCGCAGGTGCAGCGAATCGCCGAGCGCGAAGAAGATGCGGGCGACATCGCGCACCGGACGCTGGTGCTGAAGCGCAACCTCGACGATGTCGAGTGCCGAGCCCACCGCCGGGAGCAGGCTCAGCCGCTCGGCGAGCGCTGCGGGGAAGCCGAGAGAGAGCCACTCGCCTTCCGCCACTTCGGCGGTCGAGCGCTCGGACTCCGTCATGGCGGAACCGAGTCCCGCCATCAACTCGACGAAGGGCTGGTGGAAGCGTGCGACCGACGCTGCGATGTCCAGACGCGATCCCGGGAGATTGAGCAGCCAGCGCGTCATCTGGCGCATGAGGCTCCAGACCTTGAGCTGCGCATCGATCTGCGACTCCGCACTGACCACACCGTCGAGCGCTTCGATCTCGCTCCAGAGATCGCGAGCGTCGAAAATCTCGCGCGCGATCGAGTAGGCCTTGGCGATCTCGCCCGGCGACTGTCCCGTGTCCTCCTGCATGCGCATGACGAAAGTGGCGCCCATGCGATTGACCATCGAGTTGGTGACTGCCGTGGCGATGATCTCCCGGCGCAGCCGGTGCCGCTGCATCGCGTCGGCGTATCGCTGCTGCAGGGGTGCCGGGAAATAGCGGTTCAACTCCTTCGAGAGATGCGGATCCTCGGGAACATCGGAATCGATCAACTGCTGGAAAAGCACGAGCTTGGCGTACGAAAGCAGCACGCACAGCTCGGGGCGGGTGAGGCCCTGTCCGCGGATGCGCCGCTCCTCGAACTCGGCGTCGGAGGGCAGGAACTCGAGTTGCCGGTCGAGCAGTCCGCGCTCCTCGAGCACGCGCACGAAATGCCGCTTGGCACCGAGCCGCTGGACACTCATGCGCTCCATCATCGAGATCGCCTGGTTCTGCAGGTAGTTGTCGCGCAGTACCAACGCCTCGACTTCATCGGTCATCTCGGCGAGCAGGCGGTTGCGGGCCTCGACGTCCAGCTCACTGCGCGCGACCACGTCGTTGAGCAGGATCTTGATGTTGACCTCGTGGTCCGAGGTGTCGACGCCGGCGGAGTTGTCGATGAAATCGGTGTTGAGCAGCACGCCGGCGTGCGCTGCCTCCACGCGCCCGCGCTGCGTGAAACCGAGATTGCCGCCCTCTCCCACCGCCTTGCAGCGCAGATCGTGACCATCGACGCGGATGGCGTTGTTGGCACGATCACCCGCGTCGGCATCGGTTTCCTCCGCCGACTTGACGTAGGTGCCGATGCCGCCGTTCCAGAGCAGGTCGACGGGCGAGCGCAGGATCGCGCGCATGAGTTCGTTGGGAGACATGGGGCCCGCGTCGCCCTCGATTCCAAGCGCCGCCCGCACTACGGCAGGCACATCGATGGTCTTGGCGCTGCGCGAATGGACACCCCCGCCCGCCGAGATCAACGCGCGGTCGTAGTCTTCCCACGACGAACGCCCGAGGGCGAACAGGCGGGAGCGCTCCGCGAACGAACTGGCGGCTTCGGGGTTCGGGTCGAGAAAAATGTGTCGATGATCGAAAGCGGCCAGCAGGCGGATGTGCCTCGACAACAACATGCCGTTGCCGAACACATCACCCGACATGTCGCCGATGCCGACGCAGGTGAAATCCTGCGTCTGCGAATCCCGGCCCATGGCGCGGAAATGGCGCTTCACCGATTCCCAGGCACCCTTCGCGGTGATGCCCATGCCCTTGTGGTCGTAGCCGACGGAACCCCCCGACGCAAACGCATCACCGAGCCAGAACCCGCGTTCGAGAGCCAGCCCGTTGGCGATGTCGGAGAAGGTCGCGGTGCCCTTGTCCGCTGCGACGACCAGGTACGGATCGTCGGCATCGTGTCGCACCACGCATTCCGGGTGCGTGATCCGGCCCTCTTGCAGGTTGTCGGTGATGTCGAGCAGCCCTTCGATGAATGTCTTGTAGCAGGCGATGCCTTCGGCCTGCTGCGCATCGCGATCGCCGCCGAGCGGTGGGCGCTTGACGTAGAAACCGCCCTTCGCGCCGACGGGCACGATCACGGTGTTCTTGACCATCTGGGCCTTGACCAGCCCGAGCACCTCGGTGCGGAAATCCTCGCGGCGGTCCGACCAGCGCAGACCCCCGCGCGCCACCGGACCGAAGCGCAGGTGTACGCCCTCGACACGCGGACCGCAGACGAATATCTCCCGGTAGGGTCGTGGCTTCGGCAGGTCCGGGAGCTGCGCGGGATCGAGCTTGAAGCTCACCGTGACGCGCGGTTCGCCATCGACCGGCTGGTAGTAGTTGGTGCGCAGCGTGGCCTGCATCACCGCCATGAACGCACGCAGGATGCGGTCCTCGTCGAGACTCTCGACGTGATCCATGAGCGACAGCAGCACAGCCGTGGTCGCCGCGACCTGGCTTGCGCGGGACGTGCGACGCGAGGCAATGATGTCGTCGATCATGCCGGGATGCGCGTGCGCGTGACGCGCAAAGCCGAGCTCGTCCCAGTCGCGCGCGAAAGCGGTGGCGGTATCGGCGCTCGCAGGCTCCTCGCGCGCGGGATCGAACTTTGCCGCGAACAATTCGGCGAGCAGACGCGCATGCAGCGGGTAGTTGGCGAGAGTCCGTTCGACGTATGCCTGCGAGAACGGCACGCCCGTCTGCACGAGATACTTGAGGTAGGCACGCAGCATGGCCACTTGCCGCCATTCCAGGCCAGCATGCAGGATCAGGCGGTTGAAGCCATCGCTCTCGGTCTGACCGCGCCACACGCGTTCGAACGCATGCTGGAAGCGCTCGCGTACCCGCTCGACATTGAGATCGGGAAGGTTCGCCTCGACTTCGAAATCCTGCAGATGGATCGTGCGTCCCTTGAGTTCGAAACGGTGGGGATGCTCGGTGAGGATGCGCATGCCGAGGTTCTCGAACATCGGCAGCGCATCCGAAAGCGCCAGCGGCGAGTCGAACCGGAACAGCTTGAAGCGCAACCGCGTCGGGTCTTCCGGCGAGCGATCGAGGTCGAGCCGGATGTCGTCGTCGGCGCGAAGCGACGCCGCCGACGTGACGTCGTCCGCCGCGGCCTCGGCGGACACCTGCTCCATGTATCCCCAGGAAAGGGCATTGGCGAATCGGCTGGCGAGTTCGAGGCCGTGCGCCTCGCCGTGTTTTCGCACGAGCTGATCGCGAAGGCTGTCGTGCCAGCTCCGCACCAGTTCCGTAATGGTCGCTTCGAGTGCGGCAATGTCGGGCTTGGGGTTGCTGCCCTTGCGGGGCCGGATGACCAGATGGATGCGGGCCAGCGGCGCATCGCCCAGTTGCACCGTGGTATCGACGTGCTCGGCTTCGAAGGCCCGGGTGAGTTCCCGCTCGATGCGGTCGCGCACGATCGCGTTGAACCGCTCGCGTGGTATGAACACCAGCACCGAGAAAAACCGACCGTAAGGATCCCTGCGCACGAACAATCGCGTCTGCTGCCGACCCTGCAGGCGCAGAACGCCCAGCGCAACGTCGCCGAGCTCCTCGGTCGTGCTGTGCATCAGCTCATCGCGCGGCAAGCCTTCCATGATGTTGCGGAGCGCCTTGCCGCTGTGACTTTCCGGTCGCAGGCCCGACCGGCGCATGACATCGTCGTACTTCTGCCGCACCACGGGCACTTCCCACGGACGACGCGCATAGGCTCCCGAAGTAAAGAGACCCAGAAAGCGCTCTTCGCCGATCGCGCGTCCCTCCTCATCGAAACGGAGGATGCCGATGTAGTCCATGAACCCCGGCCGGTGCACCGTGGAACGCGAATTGGTCTTGGTGACGATGACCGCGTTGGCCGTTCCGCTCCGATCCATGTGGTGCGCGGCGAGCGACGACAGCGGTCGGGGTGCGGCGCAATCGTGCCCGCGCAGGATGCCGAGTCCCGAGTCGGGTACGGCCGTCAGCATTTCGCCTTCCGGCGACGCCGTGACGCGGTATTCACGGAAGCCGAGAAACGTGTAGTGGTTGTCCACCAGCCAGCCGAGGAACGCTACCGCTTCCGCCCGGTTGACGTCGTCTACCGGCATGCGCCTGGTCTTGAGATCTTCCGAAATCTGGCGCATGCGGGCCCGCATCGGTTCCCAGTCAGCGACCGTGGCGCGCACATCGCCGAGAGCGCGCAGCACGGTTTCCTTCAGAGCCAGCAACTGCTCCGGCTCGGTGCGGCGATCGACTTCGATGTGCATGATCGACTCGCCGCGGGCGTTCGGCGCGGATGCGTCATCGAACGTGGCGACGAGGTGCGCGCCCGCATCGCGCTCGACGAAAGCGACGGGATGGAATACCGCGTGCAGGGCGGCACCACTCGCATTGATCGCGATGGTGACCGAATCGACCAGGAAGGGCATGTCGTCGTTGACGACCTGGATGATGGTGTGCGTGGAGTCGAATCCATGTTCGGCTTGCGTTGGATTGAACACGCGCACCAGCGCGCGGCCGGGCGAACGGGTCGAAGCGAGGTCGATGATCCCCAGCAGGAGCGCGGCCCAGTCCTGGCTCGAGCGCAGCAGCAGTTCCTCGGGATCGACCCTTTTCAGGAAGCGAGCCAGCATCGGCGCGAGGGCGGCATAACGCGCGGGGCTCAAGCGTCCCTTGAGCTCGGCATGGACGTCCGCGATGCTGGTGTTCGGATCGTTGGCAAGCTGCGCGTTCATTGGCAGTCAGGCACCCCGCGGCAAGGGCTGGAATCATACCTTGCGACAAGGCGGCAAACCCCGTAGTCGTGAAGCTCCCGGTCGCGAGAATTCGCGCGTCTGCCCGCGAAAGGTTCGGCTGGGCCGGTGCCGGCCGAAACGCCCGGTCGCGGCAATGTGGAACTGCTCAGGAACCTCTCACCAGGTTCAGCGGTTTCGTGTTGCCGGGATGTCCGGTCCGACGAGTCGGGGGAGCACCGGATCAGGCTTTCCCTCGTTCAACGCAGACCCGTTTCGTGACGCGCGATGACCAGGCGCTGGATCTCGCTGGTGCCCTCGTAGATCTCCGTGATCTTGGCGTCGCGAAAATACCGCTCGATGGGCATCTCCTTCGAGTAACCCATGCCGCCATGCACCTGTACCGCCTGGTGCGTGATCCACATCGCAGCCTCGGAAGCCACCAGCTTCGCAACCGCGGCCTCGGTAGTGAAGCGCCCGCCTTTGGCCATCGTCTGCGACTTCGCCCATGCGGCCCGCAAGGTCAGGATCATGGCCGCATCCAGCTTGCACTTCATGTCGGCAATCTTCGCCTGCGTCATCTGGAACGTTCCGATCGGCTGACCGAACGCCTGGCGTTCCCTGACGTAAACCAGGGTCGCCTCGTAGGCCGCACGCGCGATTCCCACGGCTTGTGAGGCGATGCCGATGCGCCCCGCATCAAGCACGCCCATTGCGATCTTGAACCCGTGACCCTCGTCACCGAGCACCTCCGCTGCCTCCGCGCGATAGTCCGCGAACTCGATCTCGCAGGTGGCGGAAGCGCGGATGCCCAGTTTGGGTTCGGTCTTGCCGCGATGCAGGCCGGGTCGGGTGCCATCGACCAGAAAGGCCGTGATTCCCCGGGCGCCGCGGTCGGGCTCGGTCATCGCGAACAGCACAAAGTACCGCGCGACCGGTCCGGAGGTGATCCAGCTCTTCTTGCCGTTGATGAGGAACGTGCCGTCGTCCTGCCGCACCGCGCGGCACCGCATGGCCGTGGCATCGGATCCCGACTGCGGCTCCGTGAGTGCGAAGGCGCCGATCTCCCGGCCTTCGGCGATCGCGCGCACGTAGGTCTGCTTCTGCTCCTCGGTGCCGAACGTCAGGATCCCGTTGCAGAACAGCGAGTTGTTCACCGACATGATCGTGGAATGCGCGGCGTCCGCCGCCGCAATTTCGATCATCGCCAGCACGTACGCGATCGGATCCATGCCGGCGCCGCCGTACTCCGCCGGGACTTCGATGCCCATGAGTCCGTTCTCGCCGAGGATGCGGATGTTCTCCAGCGGAAACTCCCCGGTGCGATCATGATGCTCGGCCGTCGGCGCGACGACTTCCTGCGCAATGCGCCGTGCCACGTCCTGGATCGCCTTCTGCTCTTCGGTAAATCCGAAATCCATCGACCACCCCGTCTGGATCAGTTGCCAATCGCTCATGATAGTCGGTGCGCGCGGAGTTTCCCGCGTCCCCCGCCCGGAACGCCACCCGTATCATTGCCATCGCCGCCAGACGGCACTAGCCTTGCTTTATCTTTTGATCAAGATGAAAGGATGGGCATGGATCTGGCGGCGTCTTCCGCCTTTTTTCGCCTGCTCGCGGATCCGACACGGGTACGCCTGCTGGCCCTGCTGGAACACGACGAGTTGACCGTGGCCGAGCTCGCTGCGATCACGCGACTCGCGCAGCCGCGCGTGTCGACGCACCTCGCGAAACTTCGCGAGGCGGGGGTGGTGCACGATCGGCGGGCCGGAGTGTCGGCGTACTACCGCGTCAACACCGATGGCGATGCCGGACTCGCCGCGCTCTGGCAGACGCTGCGATCCGGTACGGACGATGCCCTGCTGCGCGAGGACGCAAAGCGCCTTCCAGCGGTACTGGCGAAGCGCGCCCGGGAACAGAACTGGGTGGATGCCGTAGCCGGCGACATGGAGCGGCACTACTCGCCGGGCCGGACCTGGGAGGCGCTCGCGCGCGGCGTTGTCAACCTGCTCGATCTCGGTGACGTGCTCGACGTCGCTTCGGGCGACGGCGTGGTGGCGGAGTTGCTCGCTTCGCGCGCGCGAAGCATCCAGTGTGTCGACAGCAGCACCCGCGTGATCGAGGCGGCTCGCACGCGACTGCGCCCGCTCGCCAACGTGCGCGTCGACGCGGGCGACATGCATTCACTTCCCTTCGCGGTCGCGAGTTTCGATACCGTCCTGCTGATTCACGCGTTGACCTACAGCGATGCGCCGGCTCGTGCGCTGGCTGAAGCCGCGCGGGTGCTGCGGCCCGGCGGACGGCTGCTGGCGACGACGCTCATGCGGCACGCGCATCGGCGTGCGGTGGAACCCTTCGATCATCGCAATCTCGGTTTCACGGTCGAAGAGCTTGTCCGGCACGCGCGCAAGGCCGGCATCGAGGTATTGCGCTGCGCACCGACTTCCCGCGAGCGTCGCTCTCCCCACTTCGAGGTGCTGACCTTGCTGGGAGGCAAGCCATGATTCGCGGGGCGCCGGATTCCCGCGACGTGCGCCCTGCCGACGGAATCACCGCGTGAGCGCCGCGGTCGTCGCCGAACCGCGGTCCCGCCAACCGTTCGATACCAATCCCGGTGCTGAGGTTCTGCCCTGGTTGCATCCGGAACGCGTGGCATTGCTGGAACGGTCGCTCGCGCAGCGAATCCTCGTGATCGACGGTGCGATGGGTACGATGATCCAGCAAACGCCCTTGACCGAATCCGACTTTCGCGGCACGCGCTTTCTTGCGGGCTTCGATGCGGCCCATGAGCCCGCCGATCACGCGCATGGACCAGCCTGCGGATGCGCGCGCGACCAGCGCGGCAACAACGATCTGCTCAGTCTGACGCGTCCGGACCTGATTGCCGGCATCCACGCGGAATACCTGACCGCTGGGGCCGACCTGGTCGAAACCAACACGTTCAACAGCACATCGATCAGCCTCGCTGACTACGGGCTCTCGCACCTCGCGCACGAGCTGAACAAGGCCGGTGCGTTGCTCGCGCGTGGCGCCTGCGACAGGTCGGAGGCCGCTGATTCCCTGCGCCCCCGCTTCGTGATCGGGGTTCTCGGTCCGACCAATCGGACCGCCTCGATCAGCCCGGACGTCAATCGCCCGGGATTTCGTGCAGTCTCCTTCGATGAGCTGAAACACGCCTACGTCGAAGCTGCGCGAGGCCTGGTTGAAGGCGGCGCCGATCTCCTGATGGTGGAAACGGTATTCGACACGCTGAATGCGAAGGCTGCGGTGTTTGCCATCGAGGAAGTGTTCGATGCACTCGGGGCGCGACTTCCCATTGCCCTCTCCGGAACCATCACCGATGCTTCCGGCCGTACGCTTTCCGGGCAGACCACCGAGGCGTTCTGGTTTTCGCTCAGGCATGCACGACCGCTGCTCATCGGTCTCAACTGTGCGCTCGGCGCCCGGGATCTCAGGCCGTACGTCGACGTGCTGTCGCAGGTGGCGGATACGTTCGTCAGCTGCCATCCCAACGCGGGATTGCCCAACGCCTTCGGCGGCTACGACGAATCGCCGGAGGACATGGCGGGGATGTTGCACGAGTTCGCCTTGGGTGGCCTGCTCAACGTGGTCGGCGGTTGCTGCGGAACCACGCCGGCGCACATCACGGCGATCGCCGCCGCCGTCAGCGGCATCGCACCGCGACGGGTTCCGCGCATGGCCGATGCGGCGTGAGAACCGATCCGATCGCATGAGCAGGCTGCCGCGAATCACGCGATTGAGCGGGCTCGAACCGCTGGCGATCACGCGCGAATCCAACTTCATCAACGTGGGCGAGCGCACCAACGTCACCGGGAGTGCGCAGTTCCGCAAGCTCATCACCGACAACCGCTATGACGAGGCGGTCGCAGTGGCGCGGCAACAGGTGGACGGTGGCGCACAGATCCTCGACGTCAACATGGACGAGGGTCTGCTCGATTCCGAGGCCGCGATGGTGAGGTTCCTCAATCTCATCTCCGCGGAGCCCGACATCGCGCGCGTACCCGTGATGGTGGACTCGTCGAAGTGGACGGTGATCGAAGCCGGTCTCAAGTGCCTGCAGGGCAAGGGCATCGTCAACTCGATCTCGCTCAAGGAAGGGGAAGCCGAGTTCCTCAGGCAGGCGCGGCTGGTGCGACGCTACGGCGCCGCAGTGGTGGTGATGGCGTTCGACGAGCAGGGCCAGGCGGACACGGCGCAGCGCAAGGTCGACATCTGCACACGTGCATTCGCACTGTTGACCGGCCCTGTCGGCTTCGCTCCCGAGGACATCCTCTTCGATCCCAATGTGTTCGCGATCGCCACCGGCATCGATGAACACAACGATTACGCGGTCGCCTTCATCGAGGCCACGCGCGAGCTCAGGCGCCGCTTCCCCGCGTGCCATGTCTCCGGCGGAGTATCCAACGTCTCGTTTGCGTTTCGCGGCAACGAAGCGGTCAGGCAGGCGATCCACGCCGTGTTCCTGTATCACGCGATCGCTGCGGGAATGGACTTCGGCATCGTCAATGCCGGCGCACTGCCGCTGTACGACGACATCGAGGAGGATCTCCGGGAAGCGGTGGAAGACGTGGTGCTCAATCGCCGCAGCGATGGCACCGAACGACTGGTGCAGCTGGCCAGCCGTTTCAAGGGCAAGGGCGGCCGCGACAACGCGCAATGCGAGGCGGACCGATTGCAGTGGCGGGATGCCCCGGTCGCCGAACGGCTGGTGCATGCCCTCGTGCATGGCATCGACGAGTTCGTGGAAGCCGACACGGAGGAAGCGCGGGCTGCGGCCAGCCGGCCGCTCGACGTGATCGAGGGCTCGCTCATGGACGGCATGAACGTGGTGGGCGATCTTTTCGGCGCCGGCAAGATGTTCCTGCCCCAGGTCGTCAAGTCGGCGCGCGTGATGAAGCGCGCCGTCGCCTGGCTACTGCCGTACATCGAGGCGGAAAAGCTGCGCACCGGGGACGTCGGCCGCAGCTGCGGCCGCATCGTCATGGCCACTGTCAAGGGCGACGTGCACGACATCGGCAAGAACATCGTCGGTGTGGTACTTGCCTGCAACAATTTCGAGGTCATCGATCTCGGTGTGATGGTGCCGGCGCAGGTGATCCTCGATCGGGCGCGCGAGGCGGAAGCAGACCTGATCGGCCTTTCCGGCCTGATCACCCCGTCCCTCGAGGAGATGAGCCATGTCGCGAGGGAAATGGAGCGCCAGGGCTTCAGGGTGCCACTGCTGATCGGCGGCGCCACGACTTCGCGGGCCCACACCGCGCTCAGGATCGACCCGCACTACGGCGCGCCGACGGTCTGGGTAAAAGACGCCTCGCGCGCGGTCGGCGTGGCACAGACCCTGATTTCTCCCGAGCGGCGCGCCGATTTCGTCGCCGCAAACGACTCGGACTACGCCGATATCCGCACGCGCCACCGCAACCGGGGTGACGCCAAGCGCCTGGTGCCATTGGCGCACGCGCGAAGGCAGCGATTCGCGTTCGACTGGGCCGGTTACACGCCGCCCGCGCCGCGCGTCACCGGCGTATCGGTATTCGACGATCCTTCGCTCGAGGACCTGGTGCCGTTGATCGACTGGACGCCCTTCTTCAACACCTGGGAACTCTCGGGCCGCTATCCGCAGATCCTGGATGACGCCGTGGTCGGCAGGCAGGCGCGCGAACTGTTCGCGGACGCGAAGGCCATGCTCGCCCTCATCATCAAGGAGCGCTGGTTATACGCCAGGGCAGTTGTCGGCATCTGGCCGGCACACTCTCAAGGGGACGACGTGCGCGTCGAATGCGCGCGCGATCGATACGTGGATCTGCATTTCCTCCGCCAGCAGGTCGACAAGCCTCCCGAGCGGCCCAACTTCTGTCTCGCCGATTTCATCGCGCCGAAAGACACGGGAATCCCGGACTGGATCGGTGCATTCGCGGTGACCACGGGGCACGGTATCGACGCGCACGTCGCCCGGTTCGAAGCGGCGTACGACGACTACAGCTCGATCCTGCTGAAGTCGCTTGCCGACCGGCTTGCGGAGGCGTTGGCCGAACGCATGCACCAGAAGGTCCGACGCGAACTCTGGGGCTACGCGCAGGACGAGGAACTCGAGGCGGCAGCGTTGATCGCCGAGCGGTATCAGGGCATTCGCCCTGCGCCGGGATATCCGGCCTGTCCTGACCACAGCGAGAAGGCCACGCTGTTCCGGTTGCTTGACGCGGAAGAGAACAACGGCATGCAACTCACCGAGTCGTTCGCGATGCTGCCGGCGGCTTCAGTGTCCGGTTACTACCTGAGCCATCCCCGCAGCCAGTATTTCGTCGTGGGTCGCCTCTCGAAGGAGCAGATCGTCGACTACGCGGCCCGCAAGCGGGTTTCCGTGACGCAGGCCGAAAGCTGGCTGGCCGCGAATCTCGATTACGACCCCGAGTGATCGCCCGCCGAGCGGGTGGTGCGCGCCGGGTTGCGCGGTTACGCGACCCCCGTCATCCGCCGCAGCCGTTCTTTGCGCACACGCCTGTCCTGGCGATCGCGGGGCTGCCTCACCAGACCAGATCGTCCGGCACCTGGTACCGCGGATCGGCATAGGGATCATCGACCTCGGAGCCGGGCACGACCTTGAGCGCCACCAGGCTCGGAAGCTGTTCTCGCACCTGCTCGACCACCGCAGCCTCGAACAGCAGGTATCGACCGTCGATCTGGACGACTCCAAGCTCTCCCGCGTTGACCGCGCGCAACTGCTCGAGGGTGACGTGCACGCGCCGGATCCTGCCGTTGTACTCGAAGTGCCGGGCAATCTCCGCCGCGGAGTCGTTGCGTGCCTGCCCTGACACGATCTCCTGCACACGCGCCCGGGCTTCGCGCTTGCGCTGCGCCGCAATCTGGCGTTCGCGCTCAGCGGCGAGGCGCTCATCCTTCTCGTGCTGGGCGCGCAGCGCGTAGGCCTTGCCGAGATCCATGTCCCCGCGTCCACTGGTTCCCTTGCCACGGTGAAGGCGTGGGGAATCAACGGCGCGCGCGGGATTGGACGGGCTCGCCGGACGATTGCCGCGCGGCCGATCGCGCTCGGTCGGTGGCCTGTCCCTGCGTTCCCCGCCGGAAGGCCTGCGCTCGTCGCCGCCACGGGCGTCGGGTCGCGCCCGTGCGGTACGCGACGCCTCGGATTCCGGCCTGGCCCGAGCGACGGGTTCGGGGGTCTTGAAGCCGAGGCCGAGGAGTTGGTCCCGCAGCGAATCACTCATGCAAAGCAGAAGATGGATGTGTGGCGTGATTGTCCACGATACGCGCGCGAGCGCCAGCGCCAGCGCACGTAATTATCAATAGTGGGGCGGCGGTTCATTGCCCGATGCATCATTGCCCGACTCGCGCAGGACCGTGAGGCCCGCCCGCAGCGATGCGATTTCGCGTTCGAGCGCCGCAAGCCGCAAGGACTGCTGCGCGATGGTCGCATCCAGGGAACCGAGCAGATGCTCCTGGAACGCGCACTGGGACTCCAGTCTTTCCAGCCGGACTTCGTCGGTCATGACAGCGGTGCCGGCGACGACGGGACGCCGGCTTCGATCCGAACCACGGAGCGTCCGCGACCGATGCCGTAGTACGCGAGGCCTTCGGACTCGACCACGGCTGGATCGTAGAGGTTGCGGCCATCGAAGATCACGCGTTCCGACAGCGCATCGCGCAGAGCGCGCCAGTCCGGGCTTCTGAACGCCTTCCATTCGGTGACCACCGCCAGTGCGTCGGCGCCTTCCAGGGCTTCGGCGGACGATTCGCAGAGCGCGAGATCCGGACGTTCGCCAAAAATGCGCGACGCTTCACTGCCCGCGACGGGGTCGAAAGCACGCACCGAAACTCCCGCTTCCCAGAGCTGCTGCAGCAAACCTGTGGAAGGAGCCTCGCGCATGTCGTCGGTATTGGGTTTGAACGCGAGCCCCCATACGGCCAGCGTCCGGCCCCGCAGGGTGTCGCCGAAATACGCCGCGATCGAGTCGAACAACCGCAGCTTCTGCGCGCGGTTCACTGCTTCCACGGCGTCGAGAATGCACGGCGCGTAGCCATGCTGGCGCGCGATCCATGCAAGCGCCTTGACGTCCTTCGGCAGGCACGAACCGCCGTAGCCGATGCCGGGATAAATGAAGTGATAACCGATGCGCGGGTCGGATCCGATGCCCTGTCTGACCTGTTCTACGTCGGCACCGACGCGCTCCGCGATGTTCGCGATCTCGTTCATGAAGCTGATCTTGGTCGCCAGCATCGCGTTGGCGGCGTACTTGGTCAGTTCCGCCGAGCGCACGTCCATCTGGACGATGCGGTCGTGGTTGCGCTGGAACGGTGCATACAGCCGACGAAGCAACGCCAGGGAGCGTGCGTCGGTGCAGCCGATGACGATGCGGTCGGGGCGCAGGCAATCCTCCACCGCGTTGCCTTCTTTCAGGAACTCGGGATTGGATACCACGTCGAAATCGACGTCGGCGCCGCGTCGTTCAAGTTCCGCCCCGATGGTTTCGCGCACGCGGTCGGCGGTGCCCACCGGCACCGTCGATTTGTTGACCACCACGACCGGCGCGATGACGTGGCGGCCGATGGTGCTTGCGACTTCCAGCACGTGACGGAGGTCGGCACTGCCGTCCTCGTCGGGAGGCGTACCCACCGCAACGATCACGACGGCGGCGTCGCGCAGGGCCTCCGCCGCATCGGTGGTGAATCCGAGTCGACCCGCCGCGAGGTTCGACCGCACCAGCGGTTCCAGTCCTGCCTCGTGGATGGGCATGTCGCCGCGCTGGATGCGCGCGAGCTTGGCAGCATCGGTATCGACGCAGGTGACCCGGTTTCCCATCTCGGCGAGGCAGGCGCCCGTCACCAGGCCAACGTATCCGGTACCGAAAATCGCCACTCGCATGCGCGGCCACCTCCCCGAGTTTGTTCGATTCCCGCCTGGACGGGCCGCAGAAACAGAATCGGCCGCGCGAGGCGGCCGATCCGGTGAATCCGGTCACCCGGTTGCTCGAAGCCTACTTGGGCATGGCGGCTGCTGCCGCGTCGGCTTTCATGATCTCGAGCAGTTCAACGTCGAACACCAGAGTCGAGTTCGGGGGGATCGGCCCCGCCCGCTCGCCATATGCAAGGTTCGAAGGGATGACAAACTTGTACTTGCTGCCAACCGACATCAGCTGCACGCCCTCGGTCCAGCCGGGAATGACCTGATTCAGCACGAACTCCGCCGGCTGCCCGCGGTCGACCGAGCTGTCGAACTTCTGGCCGCCGGTCAGCGTGCCGGTGTAGTGGACCTTGACCTTGTCGGTGGCCTTCGGCTTCGGACCCGTACCTTCCTTGAGGACCTGATACTGCAGCCCCGAGGCCGTGGTCTTGACGCCCGGCTTGACCTTGTTCGCGGCGAGGAAGGCGTCGCCTTCGGTCTTGTTCTTGGCGCCCAGCTCCTTCATTTTCGATTCCATTTCCGCAGTCTTCTTCTTCTGGAACACCTCGGCGACCTTGCTGGCTTCGGCTGCCGGTAGCAAAGGCTCTTCGCCCTTGTACACGGTGTTCAGCGCCTGCATCACGATCGCGAGGTCGATATCGGACTGGATCGAACGCAATCGGCTGCCGACGTCCATTCCCACCATGTAGCTCACCTTCTCCCTTTCGGTGGTGAGCTTGTCGACCGCAAAAGCGTTCGGCGCGACGATGACGCCGGACAGCACGGCGGCTGCCAGCGAATTGCGGATGAAGCGTTTCATTCAGAACTCCTGTGGATGTGAGAGACGTACGCGGGTTCAAATCCGAAGCGAAGGACCGGGCCGCGGCGATAAGGCGGCAGCAAGCCGGACATTGTCGCGAAGCCGCCCTGCCTTGGCAAACGACGGGTAGATGACCGTCGGAGCGCTCATCCGTTCCCTGGCCCGCGCGTATCCGCAAAATCCTGTTCAGGAAGGAAAAGGTTCGACGGCTGGCAGGACCCCTGTCGAAGGTCATGCTTGACGGGCGGCGACATGGTGTTATAGTTGCCTACAACACTAGTCCAACAAGTCACCGAGGAGCGCGATCGTGGATACGTCACTGCGGAGCTGGTTCTACATTCTGGGCGTGCTGGGCACGAGCTTTGGCCTCATGGCCATGTCAGTGAGCGGAGATGTCCGGGTCACGAACTCCTACACAGGGTGGGGACAGGCCCCGCTCGCCGTGGGCGACAACTCCGAGTCCGGAGTGCGCCTGCCAACGGTCTGGGTCCGCGTGACACACGCCGAACTTGCCGCCGCGGACGCCATTGCGGCCGCCGAAAAGGCCGCGTTCGCCGCGATTCTGGTGCCGGCGCCCATCCGCGAGGCCCAAGCGCAGATCGAAAAGGCCAAAGAGGCTTCGCGCCGGGTTTCACGCGTGAGCGTGCGCCTGCCCTATTACGCATTTGGACCCGACCCGATCGGCGGGAGCAAATAGCCAATGAGCGTCCACTGGAACGACAACACGCCGATCTATCGGCAGCTCCGGGAGAAAGTTGTCGCGATGATCCTCGACGGCGTACTCAAGGAGGGCGACGCATTGCCCTCGGTGCGCCAGGTCGCGGCCGACTTCCAGCTCAACCCGATCACGGTTTCGAAGGCTTACCAGGAACTGGCCGTGGACAATCTCGTCGACAAACGCAGGGGGATCGGCATGTACGTGGCGGAAGGCGCGCGTGAGCAATTGCTGGCGAGCGAACGCGAGCGATTCCTGCGGGAGGAATGGCCGATCCTGATGGAGCGGATCCGGCGATTGGGCCTCGAACCCAGGCTCCTGCTGCAGGGACTGGAAACTGGCGGAGAACGTGCATGAACATCCCAGCAACCGATACGAGCGGACACGCGGTCCGTGCCCGTGGCCTGGTCAAGCGCTACCCCAACAAGCTGGCGCTCGACCGCGCGGATTTCGATATTCCGACCGGGCGCATCGTCGGCCTGATCGGACCCAATGGCTCGGGCAAGACCACCGCGCTCAAGGCGATCCTCGGGCTCATGCAGTTCGAGGGCGAGCTCGATGTGCTCGGCTTCGACCCGAGGACCCAGCGCGACGAGTTGATGGAACACGTCTGCTTCATCGCCGACGTGGCGATCCTGCCGCGGTGGATCCGGGTGCGGGAAGCGATCGAGTTCGTCGCCGGGGTGCATCCCCGGTTTGATCGCGTGCGTTGCGAACGCTTCCTCGCCAATACCCAGCTCAAGCCCGGCATGCGCGTCCGCGAAATGTCCAAGGGCATGATCGTGCAGCTGCACCTCGCGCTGGTCATGGCGATCGATGCCCGGCTGCTGGTGCTCGATGAGCCGACGCTTGGTCTCGACATCCTCTATCGGAAGCAGTTCTACCAGCGTCTGCTCGAGGACTACTTCGACGAAAACAAGACCATCCTCGTCACCACCCACCAGGTGGAGGAGATCGAGCACATCCTCACCGACGTCATGTTCATCCGCGATGGGAAGATCGTTCTCACCAGCGAGATGGAACAACTGCCGAACCGCTACACCGAAGTCATGCTCTCGGCCGATTGCGTCGACGCCGCGCGGGCGCTGAACCCGCTCGACGAGCGGTCGCTGCCTTTTGGCAAGGTCGTCATGTTGTTCGACGGCGTCGAGCGCACGCGCCTCGAGCCGTTCGGAGAAATGCGCACCCCCGGCCTCGCCGATCTGTTCGTCGCCACGATGAAAGGTACCTACGCATGAACGCGAAGACGTTTCCCATCCTCCTGCGTCGCGAATTCTGGGAGAACAAAGGCGGATTCTTCTGGGCGCCGATCGTCTCCGCCGGTCTTTTCCTGCTGTTGACGATGATGGCGATCGTAGTCGGTGAAGTGGCCGCCAAACGCGCAGCCGCGACCGGCAAGCTCAGCATCGACGGAGAGGTGATGATCAATGGCCTCGACCTCGGCACGCTCACCTCGAAGATGAGACCGGAAGATGCGCAGCATCTTGCCGGCGGCGTGGACCTCAGCCTCGTCATGGCCTCGAGCTGGCCGTTCATGGTGCTGGGTTTCGTCGTGTTCTTCTACTGCCTCGGTGCGCTGTACGACGAACGCAAGGATCGCTCGGTCCTGTTCTGGAAGTCGCTGCCGGTTTCCGACGCGGAGACGGTGTGGTCGAAGGTGGCCAGCGCTTCCCTGCTGGCACCGTTGCTGGCGCTGGCGGCAGGTCTGGCCGCGATGTTCGCCTTCCTCATCGTCGTAAGTCTCGTGGTACTGCTGCACAGCGGAAATCCGGTCACGTTGCTGTGGGGCCCGGGTTCTCCGCTCGAAGTGGCCGCGTTGCTGGTCGCCACGATTCCCGTGCATCTGGTCTGGGCGTTGCCGACCATCGGCTGGTTGCTCCTCTGCTCCGCCTGGGCCCGCACCAAGCCCTTCCTCTGGGCCGTGCTCATCCCGGTATCCGCGGGACTGCTGGTCACCTGGTTCGACCTCATGCAATCGTTCGACATGCAGACCTTCTGGTTCTGGAAGAACGTCGTCGCCCGGCTCCTGCTGAGTGTTTTCCCGGGCACGTGGCTCGACGTGACGCAATTTGCGGGCATCGATGTCGACGGCCCCAAGGACCTGGTCCGGCTGTTTTCACTGAAGACCCTTTACTCGTCGTTCCTTTCGCTGAACATCTGGATCGGAGCGGTCGCGGGCATCGCGATGATCCTTGGCGCCGTGCGTCTGCGTCGCTGGCGCGACGACAACTGACGGTTCAATCCCTCTCCCCGCTTGCGGGGAGAGGGATGTCCTGAGCTTGTCGAAGGGCCTGTCCTGAGATTTCGAGTCCTGAGATTCTGGAACAACGACGTGATGGCGCGGAAGGATGTGGTGGTTGGGAAAATTGTCCGTGAGCTGCAGGCAGCCCCTCACCCGACGCTGCGCGCCACCCTCTCCCCGCTCTCGCGGGGCGAGGGGAAAGAGCCGCCTCGTGCGGCCTCACCCGGCGCTGCGCGCCACCCTCTTACCGTTGTCACGGGGCGAGGGGATGCGATCGAACGCCGCGAACCTCTTCACGCCCCAGGACGCCAGCGCACTCTGTGATTTCCCCTTCCGCGCTTCGGTCGGGAGCCGCGGACACATGCTCACGAAATCGGATGCCAGGGCGAATTCATTGGCTCCGCCTTTGGCACCCGCTCCCCGCCATCGCAGGGAGAGGGGATTTCCGGAACTCGTCCGAGCTAGCCGGCGCCCGCTCCCGGTTTGCCGTGGATGCCGCCTTTGGTGAGCTCGAGCGGATCGAGGTAGCGCTTGAGGTCCGCTTCGCTCATGCCGGTCGCTTCGCGCGCGACCTCGAGGATGGGGCGTCCTTCCTTGTAGGCCTGCTTCGCCATGGCCGCGCCCTTCTCGTAGCCGACGACGGGATTTAGCGAGGTCACGAGGATTGGATTACGGTCGAGCGCGCGCCGGATGTTGTCCTCGCGCACCTTGAATCCGGCGATCGCGTGGTCCGCGAGTTCGCGCGATACGCTCGCCAGCAATCCGATGGACTGCAGCAGGTTAAAGGCGATCACCGGCAGCATCACGTTCAACTGGAAATTGCCGCTGGCGCCGGCCACCGTGATCGTCGTGTGGTTGCCGATCACCTGGGCGCACACCATGCACGTCGCTTCGGGGATCACCGGATTGACCTTCCCGGGCATGATGGACGAACCGGGCTGCAACGCGGTCAATTCAATCTCGCCGAGCCCCGCGAGCGGTCCGGAGTTCATCCAGCGGAGGTCGTTCGCGATTTTCATCAGCGCGCACGCCAGGGTGTTGAGCTGTCCCGACATTTCGACGGCGGCGTCCTGCGCGGAGATGCCCTCGAACAGATTGGCTGCGGGCGCGAATTCGACCTTGCCCAGCGCCGTCAGCTCCTCGGCAAACGCTTCCGCGAATGCGGGATCGGCATTGATGCCGGTGCCGACTGCGGTGCCGCCTTGCGGCAGCAGGCGCAGGCGCTTGCCGCTGTCCTCGATCCTGGCGATGGCGCTCTGGATCTGGGAGCGCCAGCCGCCGAGCTCCTGCCCGAAAGTCACCGGCATCGCGTCCATCAGATGGGTGCGCCCCGTCTTGGCCACGCCCGCCAGTTCCTGCTCGCGACTGCCGATCGTTGCCGCGAGATGCCGCAGCGCCGGCAGCAGAGCGCCCTCGATTGCCAGCATCGCGCCAACCTGGATCGCGGTCGGAATGACGTCGTTGGAACTCTGGCCCATGTTGACGTGATCGTTCGGGTGCACGCCTGGCGCCTGGCGTGCCGCCAGGGAGGCGATGACCTCGTTCGCATTCATGTTGCTCGACGTTCCGGAGCCCGTCTGGAATACATCGATGGGAAACTCCTCGTCATGGCCACCCTCCGCGACCGCGCGCGCCGCATCGCCAATGGCGGCGGCAATGCCGGCTTCGAGATGTCCCAGCCGTGCATTCGCGGCGGCGGCGGCCGCCTTGATCAGGCCGAGCGCACGCAGGAACTCGCGCGGCATGCGCAGCCCTGAAATCGGGAAGTTCTGTACGGCGCGCTGGGTCTGTGCTCCATACAGGGCAGCGGACGGGACCTGCATCTCGCCCATGCTGTCGCGTTCGACGCGGAACTTGTCGCTCATGGCACCCGATCCCCCTCAGTTGGCGCGTGGCGCAGGAGTATAGAACCCGGTCGGCGTTACAATTCCTCGCGCGCTTGCATTCACTGGCCTCGATGACCGATCCACTACTCGCGATCTCTCCGCTGGACGGCCGCTACGCCGGCAAGGTCGAGGCCCTGCGGCCGCATCTTTCCGAGTTCGGGCTGATCCGCGCACGGGTGCGGGTCGAGGTGGAGTGGTTGATCGCGCTCGCGGCTGAGCCCGGCATCGCCGAACTGGCGACGTTCGGTGCCAGCGAGATCGATAACCTTCGCTCCCTCGCCAGTGGCTTCGCGCTGGACGATGCGCAGCGCGTGAAGCGCATCGAGGCGACGATCAACCACGACGTGAAGGCGGTCGAATACTGGCTCAAGGAGCGCATGTCGGAAGATACCGCGCTCGCGCCGGCGCGGGAGTTCGTGCATTTCGCCTGCACCTCGGAAGACATCAACAATCTCGCGTACTCACTGTTGCTGACCGAGGTCCGGGACACGCTGGTGCTGCCGGCGGTGGACTCGCTGATCACAATTCTGCGGGATCTGGCCCATGCACAGGCGAACGAGCCGATGCTGTCCCGCACGCATGGCCAGAACGCGTCGCCGACCACCGTGGGCAAGGAGATCGCCAACGTGGTCGCGCGTCTGGTACGCCAGCGCCTGGCGCTCGGCGCGATCGGGCTGACCGGCAAGATCAATGGCGCGGTTGGCAACTACAACGCGCATGTCGCGGCGTACCCGGAGATCGACTGGGCAGCCTTCTCGCGTGCCTTCGTCCGGTCGCTCGGACTCGAGTTCAACCCCTTGACCACCCAGATCGAGCCCCACGATGCGATCGCGGAGCTGTGCGACACCGTGCGCCGCACCGGCACGATCGGCATCGATCTTTGCCGGGATCTCTGGGGCTACATCTCCCTTGGCTATTTCAGGCAGGCGAGCACCGCCGGGGAAGTCGGATCCAGCACCATGCCGCACAAGATCAACCCCATCGACTTCGAGAATGCGGAAGGCAACTTCGGGCTGTCCAATGCACTTTGTGGCCATTTCTCGGAGAAGCTTCCCATCTCGCGGTTCCAGCGCGATCTCACCGATTCCACGGTCCTGCGCTCCCTCGGCACGGCTTTCGGACATTTCCTGGTGGCCTGCTCCGCGCTCGAGCGGGGACTTGGCAAGCTCGAAGTCGATCCGGAAGCGCTCGGCGCCGATCTCGACGCCGCCTGGGAAGTGCTCGCCGAGCCGATACAGACCGTGATGCGCCGCCATGGACTGCCCGAGCCCTACGAACAGCTGAAACGGCTTACGCGCGGTCGCGGCATCCACCGCGAATCGCTGCGGGAGTTCATCGAGGCGCTGGACCTGCCGCAGGACGCAAGGCGCCGGCTGCTCGAACTCACGCCCGCGACGTATACCGGTCTCGCGGCTCGACTCGCCAGCGAAATCTAGCGGCCGATGCCGGACCCTGCATGACACCAGCGCCGAACACGCGGTCGATGCGCCCGGCGACGACAGTCGTGGACTCGAGTCCATGACCCCGGCGAACCTTCCGCCGTGAGCGTGCGGCGAAAGTCCGGTTCGCGTCCCGGGCAGTTGCCGGTCGAGGTCGACGGTCAGCTCGCTGCCCCACTCGGAATGCCGGCGGCCCGGTTCCTCCGCCACTACTGGCAGCGCCGGCCGCTCCTCGTGCGCCGGGCGTTCGCCGATTTCGAGTTGCCGCTAGATGCCGACGACCTGGCGGGTCTCGCCTGCGAACCGGTCGCCAGCGCGCGACTGGTGCTCCACGATCGCACAGCGGACGGGTGGAAACTCGAAACCGGACCGTTCGACGAAAGCCGCTTCAGGGAACTTCCGGAACGCGACTGGACGCTGCTGGTGCAGGATTGCGACAAGCTGCTCGGCGAAGTCGACACGCTGCTCGAATCGTTTCGGTTCCTGCCCGAGTGGCGCGTGGATGACGTCATGGTGAGCTACGCCGCACCGGGTGGGTCGGTGGGGCCGCACGTCGATCTCTACGATGTGTTCCTGCTGCAGGGACAGGGACGCCGAACCTGGCGCATCGACACCCGTCGCGATACTTCGCGGGAGTTTCGCCAAGATGTCGAGCTCAAGATCCTTACGGATTTCGACGCCGACCACGAGTGGGTGCTTGGACCCGGCGACATGCTGTATCTGCCTTCGGGTGTCCCGCATCATGGCGTGGCGATCGACGATTGCCTGACGTTTTCCATCGGCATGCGCGCACCCGCGTGGTCGGAACTGGTGACGGACGCGGCCGAGTTCGTCGCCGCGAGAGCGTCCGAGTCATCGCGCCTCGCAGACGCTGCGCCGGACGCGCCCGGCGACCCGGCCCGCATTTCCCCGGCCACCCTGGCCGAGGTTCGCCGCGTGCTGCGCGCCGCGACACAGTTGACGGATGTCGAGCTGGCGGAATGGTTCGGAGGATTCATCACGCGCTACCGTGCAGCGCACGAAATAGCGCCCGCGGTCGACGTTCCCGACCTTCCGGAAGTACGCGATCGCATCGTGCAAGGCACCGCGCTGCATCGCCACCCGTGGAGCCGATACGCGTGGCAGACGCGGGGCCGGGGGGCGGCGCGGCTGCATTTCGCGGGCGACGGATTCGATGCGACCGTGCGGCTCGCGCGACTCCTCGAGTCCCGCAAGCGCTTTCTGCACGCGGATCTGGCGACGCTCGATGGTGCCGACTGGCGTTGCGTCGGCAAACTCATCGCCGCGGGGCACCTGGTTCTCGGCGACGCCCCATCCACCGGGTCGCACTGAGTTCGCCGTGATGAACCCCGGGCTCGACGCCGCTTCGCAGTTCCACATCGAACTGGCCGACTGGGCGAATGACCGCGACCGCGCTCGCCTGAAGGAACTCCGACACGCGGTTTTCATCACCGAGCAGCACGTGCCCGAGGCGCTCGAATGGGACGAACTCGATGCGACATCGCAACACGTCCTCGCCATCGAAACCGCATCGGATCGCGCCATTGGCTGCGGTCGACTCACCCCCGACCGGACCATCGGCCGCATGGCGGTGCTGCCCGCATGGCGTGGTCGCGGCACCGGTGCGGCACTCATGAGGACGCTCATGGAGCAGGCACGCGTCCGCGGCATGCTGAGCGTCACCCTGCACGCGCAGACGCACGCGCTGGAGTTCTATCGCCGTTTCGGCTTCGAGCCGGAAGGCGCCGGGTACCTCGAGGCCGGGATTCCGCACCAGGACATGCGTGCGGATATCGCGACTCCGGACGCGCCGTCCCGCGTCGCCGTCGACGTGGTGCGCCACTCGCTGCGCACGCTTGCCGAGTCGTGCGAATGGCTCGATCGCATCGCATCGCAGGCGCGTCATCGCATCACCATCAGCAGTCACGACGGCGATCCTCCCCTGCTCGACCGCGCCGCTTTCATGACGGAACTGCAGCGCATTGCGCTCTCGGGTCGCGGTGCCGAGGTCCGCTTGCTGCTGCGCGACACCCGGCGCATCGCGCGCGATGGTCATCGGATCCTGGAGTTGGCGAGGCGGGTTCCGAGTTTCGTCGAGATCCGGCGTGTTGAGTTCGATGAATCAGGGCTCGATGCCGATGCTTTCGTGCTGGATGACGTGGGCGGCGTGTTCTGGCAACCCCGCAGCGACATCATGAACGCGGAGGCATCCCTGAATGATGCACACCGCACCGCCCTGCTCTCCACCCGGTTCGAACGCCACTGGCAGCGTGCACAGTCGGATCCTACGCTGAGGCATCTCGCTCTCTGACCTCCCGATCCGCGGCCGCGCCCGCGGACACGCCGGATCGCACGGGGACCCTCCGCAACCCTTCCCACCCCGCTGTTCGCCACGCTTACCGCAAGGGACGTACACGCGCCTGAGGGTATACTTTGGAGTCGTCGTGCTGCCCCGCGCGGCGCACATTCACTCCCCGGTTGCTCACCACTTCGTCGCTAAAGGCAGGCCCGCGCGTGACCTCCAATCGCCAGCGATTCTTCGATTCCTCGCATCTTGCCGGCGGCAACGCCGAGTATGCGGAATCGCTGTACGAGCAGTTCCTGGAAGATCCGGAAAGCGTTCCTTCGGACTGGCGCCGATACTTCGATGCGCTACCCGAGGGTCCACGCGACATTGCGCACGGACCGATCCAGGCAGCCTTCGCGGAACGCGTCAGCGGGCAGCGGAGCAGTGGCGCCATCGGCGTCGGGGACGCCAAGCAGACCGCCGTCGCGAGGCTGATCACGGCCTATCGCTCTCGCGGGCATCTCGCGGCCGCGCTTGATCCCCTCGGCATCGCTAGCGGCCCCGCCGCCGCGGATCTCGAGTTCGCCTTCCACGGTCTTTCCGAATCCGATCTCGACACCGAATTCGACACCGGTTCGCTGGGTGCGCCGCCACGGTTGACCTTGCGCGCCATCGTCGACCTGCTGCGCGCGACGTATGCGTCGTCGATCGGTGCGGAGTTCATGCATATCGCCGATACCGCGCAGCGCCTCTGGATGCATCAGCGGCTCGAGCAGGCCGCGGGCAGCTTCGGGCTGTCGGCGGACGCCAAGTTGCGCGCGCTCGAACGGCTGACCGCGGCGGAAGGACTCGAGCGCTATCTGCACACCCGTTACGTCGGCCAGAAGCGCTTCTCGCTCGAGGGTGGCGACAGCCTGATTCCGCTCATGGACACGGTGCTGCAACGCGCCGGCAGCGATGGCATCAAGGAAATCGTCATCGGCATGGCGCATCGCGGCCGCCTGAATGTGCTGATCAACACGCTCGGCAAGGCGCCGAGCCTGCTGTTCGACGAGTTCGAGGGTAAATTCGATCACCCCGACGACCCCGCGCATTCGGGCGACGTCAAGTATCACCTGGGGTTTTCCTCGGATATTGCGACCGCAGGCGGAGCCCTGCATCTCGCGCTCGGATTCAATCCCTCGCATCTCGAGATCATCGATCCGGTGGTGGTGGGTTCGGTACGCGCCCGCCAGACGCGACGGCGGGATGCGGCGCGACGCCAGGTGATGCCACTGCTCATTCACGGCGACGCCGCCTTCGCCGGACAGGGCGTGGTCATGGAGCTGCTGCAGATGTCGCAGGCGCGGGGATTCTGCGTCGGCGGCACCCTGCATATCGTCATCAACAACCAGGTCGGATTCACCATCAGCCGGCCCGACGACGCGCGCTCGACGCTGTACTGCACCGACGTCGCCAAGATGGTGG
>JBGTIG010000002.1:0-4380 GCA_041745755.1 Lysobacterales bacterium | reverse complement strand
GCCCCAGAGCGCACGCAATGCGATGCCCTGGTCGGGTAGCGACGCGGGAACAGCGAGGTCGAACTTCATGTTGCCCGCGATCCCAAGCCGCGCAGGGTCGGCGCCGAGGCGCAACAGACGCCGCGCGTCGGTGTGCGACTGCGCGGCCACATAGGTGCAGCAGCGCAGGGCGCGCTTCGCCAGGGACGCAACCGGCCGATAACGCAACAGCGAGCGCTGCGACAGGCGCGCATTCGCCAGAACGACGGGGATCCCCCGTTGCCGGCAGGCAATGAACAGGTTGGGCCAGATCTCGGTTTCCATGACCACCGCAAGGCTCGGATGCACGCGATCGAGGAAGCGACCGACCGCAGTCGGCAGGTCGTAGGGGAGATAGACGTGGAATACCCGGTCGCCGAAATGGGCCAGCACGCGCTCGGAACCCGTGGGCGTGATCGTCGTGATGACGAAGCGGCGATTCGCGTAGCGCTTCATCAGGGCTTCGATCAACGGCACAGCGGCGTTGAATTCGCCGACCGAAACCGCGTGCACGAGTATCGGCGCGTCGAGCCCGGGCGACGGAAAGTAGCCAAAGCGTTCACGCCATCGCGAGAAGTACTCGCGATACCTGAGCCCCCGCCAAGCGAGGCGGAACACGATCACCGGAGTCATCAGGTACATGACCAGCGTGTACAGCGTACGCATGCCGGATTGCGTCGTTCTGGATCGGGGGCTCCGAGGATAGCCCAACGTCTGCGCTCCGCCCGCGGCAGACTGCCTTCTGCGCGCCAGCAGGGAGAGACCCTGGCCGCCTGAGCGGCTGCGTACAGCGAAGCCGGACCGAAGGCCGGGCGACGCCAAGTCGCGCGAGTCGGGTGGCGCGAGAGCGCCGGAAGAGGGGCGGCACTCGCGGCCGCGTCGAACGTAGCCGACACCGACGTATCATGCGGCGCATGCCTTCGATGCCGCCACGCGCGTTGTGGCACCCGCGGCATTGGCCGACGTGGTGCGGCGTGGCGTCGATGGTGCTGCTCGCGCGGCTGCCCTGGGCGCTTCAACTGGCCTTCGGTCGGACGATCGGGGCGCTCGCGTACCGCGTGCCGAACCAGCGCCGGCGCATAGCGCACCGCAATCTCGAGCTTTGCTTTCCCGATCTCGGCGCAGAAGAGCGCGCGCGAATGCTACGGGCGAGCTACCGGGAACTCGGCATCGGCTTGTTCGAGTTCATGCGCGCGTGGTGGGGCTCGGTCGCGCGGTTTCGCGACACCACGACTTTCACCGGGCTCGGGCATCTTGAGCAGGCGCGCGCCGCCGGCACCGGCGTGATCCTGGTGTCGGGTCACTTCATGTCGCTCGAGTTGTGCGGCCGGCTGTTGACCGACCGCATTCCGCTCGCGGGGCTCTACCGGGCATACGAGAACCCCGTCATCGAATGGGCAGTGCGCCGTGGTCGCACGCGCTACGCGGTCGGGATGTTCGAGCGCGACGAGGTACGCGCGGCGGTGCGCCACCTGCGTCGCGGGGGCGTCCTCTGGTACGCGCCGGACCAGGACATGCGGGGGCGCGACTTCGTGTTCGCACCGTTCTTTGGAGTGATTGCCGCGACCACTCCCGCGACGCACCACCTCGCACGCCTGGGCCACGCGCGAGTGATGGCGTTCGGCCATCGGCGCCGTGAAGACGACGCCGGGTTCGATCTCGAGATCTGCGCAGCGCTTTCCGGCGTACCGAGTGCCGACGCCATGGCCGACGCCGCCGCCGTCAATGCCGCGATCGAGCAGTTGGTGCGCGCGTCGCCCGCGGACTACCTCTGGGTGCATGCGCGATTCAAGCGCAGGCCGCACGGCACCACGCCGCGCTACGGCGATCCCTCCATCGACGCCCCCGACAAGCTCCAAAAAGGGGACGGAGGTAATTAAGTCGCGACTTAATTACCTCCGTCCACTTTTTGGTACTTTTTCTTTTTGGTAGTGCCGCTCGAGGCGCTTGGCGTCCTTGAGGAAGGCGTGGAACGCCATGCTGCGCGCAGCAATGAAGCCTGCCCAGCCATTCAGGATGTGGCGCTTGAACAGGTACTGCCGCCAGAAGACGAAGGAGGGATACCAGAGCATGCGCCACCTCGAACCCAGCGGCTCCCGTCCGCTTGCCGCCTCGTCGTCCACCGCGAGCGACGAGTAGCGGTTGAGCTTGTCGATCTTGGTTTCAATATCCGGCTGCCCGCGATGGAGCAGCAGGGCATCGAGTGGCAGCACCCGGCCCGCGCATTGCGGCGACTCGTGCACGGCGTCGGCACTCATGCGCGAAACGTCGCGGTCGAACAGGCGCAGGAATCGATCGCGGCGCACATGTCGGTGCGCGGGCTGCCAGAACACCTGTTCGTGGCGAGGAAGTTCGAACCCCCGCGCTTGCGGCGCGACCAGCGCCGCCTCGATCACCTCGCGCGCGCCGGGCGCCAGCGACTCGTCGGAATCGAGCAGCAGCACCCACCGGTGACTCGCGCGATCGATCGCATCCTGTTTCTGTCTTGCGTATCCGCGGAACGGCTGCGCCGCGATACGCGCGCCGGAACGCCCGGCGATCTCGAGGGTCGCATCGTGGCTGCCGGAGTCGAGCACCACCAGCTCGTCGGCCCACGCGACACTCGCCAGACACTCGCCCAGCGTGCGTTCGCTGTTGAACGTGGTGACGACGACGGACAGTGGTTCACGCACGCGCGCTCGCCACCGCCGCGCCGGTCCCGACGGAAGGTGCGGACGGCGCGTCCGGTGTGGACTTGATGGCGGCCACGAAGTACGCCACCAGCCACCACGACAGCAGGCCCCAGAAGCTCGAGTAGAACGCAAAGTGCGTGTTGAGCGGCCAGCACATCGCCAGCAATGCCACGCTCGCCGGCCACGCGGCTCGCCTCGCCTCGATCGAAGCCCGGCGCCATGCCTGCACGGCGAATCCGAACAACACGAGCCAGCCGACGAGGCCGATCACGCCGGTTTCCGACGCGGCTTCCAGCAGCAGCTGATGCGGATGGTTCGCGCCCTGCTTGCCGTCGGCGTCGAGCCAGGGATCGCCGGGCGGTGCGTACTCCGGGTAGGCAAAGCGGAAGCCCCGCATGCCGACGCCGTTGATGGGATGCGCCGTGGTCATCGCCACCGCGTTGCGCCAGATCGGCAGCCTGCCGGCCAGTGCGTAGTTGTAGTCGTCGGTATTGCCGTCGACCGCGCGCAGCGTGCGATCGATACGCTCGGCGAACAGCGGCGAGGTCCGCAGCGCGATCGCTCCGAAAGCCACCAGCGCCACCATCAGGGTCGCTGCGATCCAGACCAGGTCGCGCCGCCGTGGAGCCACGCGCCACGCGAAGGCGACGCTCACCAGCACGAACGCGATCCACCCGCCGCGCGTACCCGCGAGCAGCACCGCGACCGCGATCATGCTCCACACTCCCACGGCCACGCCCCGACCCCAGCGCTTGAGCGCCACGTGCAGCGGCCACGGCGTCAGGATCGCAAGGATGGGACCGAGCTTGAGATTGGTGTTGCCGAAAATGCCGCCGACCCGATCGGCGCCTACCCGACCGCGAATGCCGATGCCGAGGATGCCCTGCACCAGCGCGTCGAGCGTCCAGATCGCGACGATTGCAGCGATCACCAGCGCGGCGCGTTCGCGCCAGTCGTTCTCGCGGAGCGCCCACGCGGCAACCACCGTTATGGGCAATAGCCGCAGGGCGACCAGCAGCGCGGGCCAGGTTTTCCCAGGCGCCACGGCGTCGATAGCGGAAATGAGCTGCGGTACCCACCAGCAGGCAAACATCGCGAGCACGAGCCGGCCGGCATCGCCCTGCAGCAACTGCACCCGATACGCAAGCAGGAACGCAGCCAGCACCAGCAGCAGCAGTACGCCCGCCTCGCTGCTGCGCCCGAACGGCAACAGCACGAGGATCGCGACGAACGCGTAGCACGTGATGGCGCGCGCCGGGGTGCCGCCGCCCTCGAGCAGCGGATGCACTCGTCGGTCAGCGAATGCGTTCAAGTTCGGCATAGACCGCGAGCGTAGCGCGCTGCATGTCGGCAAGCGATGGCAGGCTGCCGCCGGGCGGCAGCGGCGGGGGATTGTCCAGGAGTCGAACGGCGCCGGCGAGCAGTGCTGCGGAATCTCCGACGGCGATCATGCCTTCCGGGTAATGCTGTTGGAGCAGCTCACCCACACCCCCGTGCGCGTAACCGAGCACGGGGCGCGACGCCGCCAGCGCCTCGATCACGGTCCGACCGAAGGATTCCGCCTGGCGCGACAGTTGCAGCACCACGTCGCTGGCCGCGTAGAGCGCGGCGCGATCGCCGAGTGGCGGCGTGATCACGACGCGATCGGCGATGCCGTGCTCGCGCACGCAGCGCTCGAGTTCCGCAAGGT
>JBGTIG010000001.1:0-4310 GCA_041745755.1 Lysobacterales bacterium | reverse complement strand
CTGCTCATCTCGCTCGGCAGCCACGCGATCTTCGCTGCGCCGCGCAAGCTATGGCCGTTGCTGCTGCTCGGCGCCGCACTCTGGTGGCTGTATCGCCGCCAGCGCGCCCAGGTGAATGCCCACCGCTGCGACGGCTGTCCCGAACTCGGACGTGGCGTCTGCAGCGGCTACGCGATCCACGCCCGCGCGATGCGCGCCATCGCCGCGGATCTCGAGGCGCGGATGGAAACGACGAACGGTATCCGCGCGCGTTGACGGCCGCGACGCACGCGGTCCGAAAAGCGGACGGAGGTAATTTATGCCGATCTGGCGCGATGCCTATCCACCACTTGGACATTAATTGCCTCCGTCCCCTTTTCCCCCACCAGACGTGGTCGAGGCTCCAATTCCTCAAGAAAACATTCCCGCCGGCGCCCGTCGTACTATGGGGTCGCGCCGGGTTGCGCCGACAACAGGGAGAAGGCCGTTGCCGAGTTTTCTCACCGAGCTCAAGCGTCGCAACGTCCTGCGCGTCGCGGTCGCGTACCTCGTGCTGTCCTGGTTGGTGGTCCAGGTCGGGTCGGTTCTGCTGCCGACGTTCGAGGCACCTGCCTGGGTCATGCGCGTGGTGGTGCTGGTGCTCGTTGTGGGCTTCGTCTTTACACTGGTGGTCAGTTGGGTCTACGAACTGACGCCGGACGGCGTCAAACGGGAAAGCGAGATCGACCGCACCCAGTCGATCACGACCCAGACCGCACGCAAACTCGATATCGCCGTGATCGCCCTGCTGATCGCGGCCATCGGCGTGGCCGTGGCCACGCGAGGCGGCGTTCCGGCTGGCGCACCCGCCCCGATTTCCCCGCCGGCTCCAGGCGACGCGCGACCGTCGGTCGCGGTACTGCCCTTCGTCAACATGTCCGCGCTCAAGGAGAACGAGTACTTCGCGGACGGGCTGAGCGAGACGCTGCTCAACATGCTTGCGCAAGTGTCCGGCCTCAAAGTCGCAGCGAGGACCTCGGCCTTCGCGTTCAAGGACACCAAGACCGATATCCGTGAGATCGGCAGGGTGTTGAACGTCGGCACGGTTCTCGAAGGTTCCGTACAGCGCGCAGGCACCAAGGTGCGGATCACTGCGCAGCTGATCGACGCCAGCGACGGCAGCCACCTCTGGTCACAGAGTTACGACCGCACGCTCGACGACATCTTCGCGATCCAGGACGAGATCGCCACGGCGGTTGCCAAAGAGCTCACCCGTTCGCTCATGGGGACCGCAACGTCATCGAGGGCGCCCACGGTCGCGTCGCCTGCTACGCACGACGCGAAGGCCTATGACCTTTACCTGCGCGGGCTCGAGCAACGCAATATCAACAGCTACGGCTCGCTGCCCGTGGCCGAGCGATTGTTCCAGGAGGCAGTGGCGCTGGACGCGGGCTTCGATGACGCGCGGACGGCCCTTGCGCGTACCTATTTCCTGATGGCGGATACGGGGCTCCTCACTCAGCGGGACGCAGCCGTTCGCGGACGCGCGCTGCTTGCCCCGCTGATCGAGCGCAAGAACCCGAGTCCCATCGCCCTTTCGTACGACGCAATATTGCAGCTGCGCTCAGTCGAGGCGATTGATTATTCAAGGGCCCGCAGCTCCGCCCAGGAGACCACCTTGCGCGCCATCTCGCAGGCACCGAACGCAGTGGAGCTGTACGAGCTCGCAGCGCTGACCTTGAGGGGCGACGACGAACGCCAAGAGGAGGCACTCGAGATCATCGAGCGTGGCCTCGGCATCGATCCCCTGTCCACCGTGTTGCTCACCGCGAAGGCCCGGCAGCTGCGGGACATGAAGCACTACGACGAAGCCCTGCTCGCGTTTACCCGGATACGCGAGCTCGCACCGGAAAGTCCTACCGGCTATAACGGCGCAGCGCTTGTGTACGGCCAACGTGGCCCGTTCGTCGAGGCGGTGAGGTGGTATGCGCGCTCCGCTGAAATCGATCGCCAGGATCATGAGTTGCCTGCGGCGGCAGCCCAGTACCTGCTAATTCTCGGACTTCCGGCCGAGGCATTGCCCTGGATCGAGCGGGCCGAGCAGCTGAATGCATCCGGGTCGGATTCCCGGAGGGTGCGCATGCTGCATGCGGTGCAGACCGGCGATGACGAGCAGGCGCTGCAGATTGCCGAATCGGTGATTCGCGAACGCCGCGACAACCGCCGATGGATCCAGGGCATAGCGGTCGGCGTCTACACCACACTGATGGACGAAGCAGGCAAGATCGATGAGGCAATGGCGTTGCTGCGACGCGAAGCGCCCGGGATCCTGGACTGGCCCCCCACTCCACCCAAGACGGAATTCGATTTCATCGTCCTGTGGTTCGGAACCGAACAACTTGCAGGAACCATGCGCGACGACGAACGGCAAGCGCGACTAACGCATATCTTCAACTCGACGAAAGCGGCGGATCCCGAATTCGATCCCGACAAGGGGATCGACGGCCTTTTTCTCAACGCAGCGCGCGGCAATCACGCGCGAGCGGCGGAACTCCTCGAACAGGTATTCGGCGACCCCGGAGAATTGCCGGAGGATTGGCGCCTGTTGCTGCGCAGCCCCTCGCTCGCGCAGGTCGTGAAGGATCCCCGAGTCGTCGCCACAGTCGCGAAACTCGAAGCCGATTTCGCCAAACAAGCCTCCCGCTATCGTGAGCTGGTGGCCTCCGGCGAAATCGTCGTGCCCTGACCGGCTCCCGATCGCGTCGCGCCGCGAAAACGGGGACGGAGGTAATTAACCGAAAACGGGGACGGAGGTAATTAACGGCAGACTTCCTACGGCACGTCGAGGTGGTTGTGCCACGCCTTAATTGCCTCCGTCCCCTTTTACGGCTTCTACCGGTGAGCCCATGCAAAAACGGGCCCGGATAACCGGGCCCGTGCGGATATTGCTGGCGTTGCGGGCCATCACCCGGCAGCGACATGGAGAGCCACCCAGGTGTCAGCGCTGGCTGATCTGGTCAGCATCCCGCTCGAGCGTAAGTCCGCTGGCGTCCACGCGCTGAACGCCACGCACCCCCTGGGCGACTTCGATGGCCAGTTCCTTCTCGAAACTGCTCTCTACGGTCCCTTCCAGGGTTACCACGCCGTCCTTGGTCTCGACGTCGATGTCGGTTCCCTGGACGCCTTCGGTCCACAGCAGCGTCGAGTGGGTCTTGGCCGTGATCCAGGCGTCGCTCAACAGGGCATCACCATCGGGTGCCGCAGCCGTCACGACTTGCCCCTTCTGTGCGGGGTCCAGTGTCAGCCTGTTGTGCACAAGGATTACGCCCGGCGTGGAAGCCGCGAGCCGGCCAGCCAACTCGAGCGAGTGCGGCGTGTCGGCGATACCGGTCAGGGTGACCACGCCGGCGTGGGTGGCGACATCGATATCGAGGCCATCGGTGTACTGGTTCCACAAAAGTTTGGAATCCACCATGGCGTCGAGCGTGGCATCGGCGACGTAGGTCGCAAAGGTGGGTGCCGGCTCGACTACGGTCACTAACACCAGTTCTGGGTCGACCTTGATGCGGTTCTCCACCCTGTCGATGCCGTCGGTACGGTCGGCGATGCGCTCGGCCAGCCGCTTCTGGATGGCGGTCTCCACGGTGCCGCTGATCGTGGCCTTGTCGCCCTGCACATCGACCTTCAGGTCCATGGCGTCAAGACTGGGATTGGTCACGTAAGTGGCCCAGATCTGGCCTTCGCGGTACGCATCCTTCGCGTCCGCGGACATCCCCATGTTCTTGTCGCCGCCAGCCAGGGCAATGCCCGGCGCGATCAGCACCGCCAGCGCAGTGGCCAGCAGCGTGTGTCTGGGATGAGTTGTCATGGTCTTCATATTTCCTCCGAGTTTCGTTCTTGAGTTTCCCCGGTTTCGAGTTGCTCTCGCTGGTTGGAGCGATCGAGGAGCCTCAGTGCCGGGCCTCCATGGCCCACTTGCGCGCACGCATGGCGTCATGGTGCTGCTGGACCTTGGGCAGGAAACTCAGCAGCGACTCCTTCACGGCCTTCGGCGCGTCGTCGCGCTTGATGACGTCGTGAAAGGCTTCGAGCAGGCGATCTTCGCTCTTCTCGAGTTCCTTCACATAGGCGTAGTCGCCGTGGTCTTTCGCCATTTCGGCGCGCAGTGTCGAATAGACCTGGTGAAGGCTGCCGCGCAGGGTGCCGGTCGTTGCGGGTTCTCCCGCTTCGGCGCGCACGTCGCGCGCCATGCTGCCCACGAGGCCCTGCTTGGATGCGGCGATGTCGCCGAACAGAGTGCGCAGTGCAGGATTCTGCACGGACTTTGCGGCATCGGCGTAGAACGCGGCGCT